>JAHDGC010000991.1 GCA_020627865.1 Saprospiraceae bacterium
GAAATTGCCATGCTATCCATGAAGATAAGTCGGCAGAAATTTGTGGGGTTGCCTATAAGGATGAGAACAATAATTGCGTTTATGACGAGGGAGAAACCCTTATTGCCAATCGAGAAATTATTGTCCAACCAGGAGATCATGTCGTGTATACAGATGGAAGTGGGAAGTACTCTGCACACCTTGGCCTAGGGGATTTTTCACTTAGCCTTGGAGAAGGTGCGTATTGGAGTAGTTCGTGTGATGAGACTTTGAATACTACCGTTACGACTTTGAATACCACGACTTGTGGGTTTAATTTTGCGAGTAGATCCACTTGTGATTTCCCAGACTTGAAAGTTACGGTTTCCAGTACGGCGCATCGGGTTGGTTTTGAAAATTTACTAACTATTCGCTACGAAAATGTGGGAACAGCAACGGCCACTGGTGTAAGTCTTACGGTAGATTTTGGAGACAAGGTGATTCCGGTAGAAAGTAGCTTGGCATGGAACTCCGAATCTGGAACGGATAAGAGTTGGGCATTCCCTGAAATTTTGCCGGGAGAAAGTGGTATCATATACATCACGGATAGTATTTCTACAGCGGCAATTATTGATGAAGAATTGTCTGTTTCGGCGACCTTATATGGTGTGGAAAGCGATTGTTATGAAGATGATAATTTCCAAGTATATTCCAGTCCTGCCGTCGGAGCATTTGATCCTAATGACATTGCCGTGACACCAGAGGGACACATCAAGGCAGGGGAGGAGCTGACCTACAAAATCCGTTTTCAGAATGTTGGAAATGCGCCGGTTTCGACCGTAAGGGTTGAGGATGAACTGCCCAAGGGGTTGGATATGAATTCTGTTGTCGTGGGTGCCGTTAGTCATGCTTATCGTTTTGAAGTTGATAATCGAAAACTGACCTGGACTTTTGAAAATATCAACATGCCGGATAGCTTGACCAACGAGCCGGAAAGTCATGGTTATGTTTACTTTAAAGTAAAAACCAGAAAAGATCTTGAAAAAGGTTTCCAGCTTCCGAATAAAGCCGCTATCTTTTTTGATGCCATGGCGCCTGTTATTACCAATGAAGTTTTGAATTTTATTGGAAGGCCTAAACCGGGTAATGGTAGCATCACTTTTAGCCCGAACCCAACCATCGAGGAAAGCCTCGTTATGGTGAAGGATAAGGATGGATTCAGCAACCACAAACTTTCAAGGGTGGAAGTTTTTGACTTTACCGGAAAGAAAGTTATATCTGTTGATCTGGGCGGTCGGGAGCAATACATGATAAATTCGGAGGGGCTAGAATCGGGTTGTTATTTTGTTGTCCTGACGGATATGCAAGGCGATTTCCATTCTGGGAAGTTGCTTGTTGGAAACCGATAATGATTTTACAAAAACGTAGAGCCGCAATGCATTGCGGCTCTACGTTTTTGTTATTCAAAAAATCAAATAAATAGGATATTGATTAAGCATCTTTTACGGTATCGTCCAATGCATCTTTGATTTTGTCGATAACATTCTCTTAGGTGCCCTCGACAATATCTCCAGCAGTATTTTTTATCCCATCAACGGCATCGCCAACAACGTTTTTAGTGCCACTGGCAAGATCGCCCGCTTTATCCACGACGGCTCCCGCCGCATTCTTGACGCCACCCGCGACATCACCCGCGACATTTTTTGCCCCGTCAACGACATCGCCCGCTTTATCCACGACGGCACCCGCCGCAT
>JAHDGC010000179.1 GCA_020627865.1 Saprospiraceae bacterium
ATATTGTTCCTACTATTTTAGAATTGGTAGGGATGGAACCAAGAAGCAATAAATTGTATGCGCCCATTACAGGGAAAAGTTTATTACCGCACATGGAGAATATGTCCATACCTGTTTATGGTGAAACTGAGGGCGTTGGTTTGGAAGTTGCCAATAGTTCTGCCTATTATCAAGGAGATTTTAAAATTGTAAAAAACAATATTCCGCTAGGTGATAATAAATGGTATCTGTACAACCTCAAAACCGACCCGGGAGAAACCAAAGATATTGCTAAAGCATTTCCAGAAAAATTTAATGCCTTGATGAATGGATATAAGGAATATGCAAAATCCGTTGGTGTTATAGAAATGGAAGAGGGGTATTCGGCTGAAGGAGAGGTTGGTAGAAAATCTGTTGTGAAAATATTGCAGAATAATGTCATTTATATTTTTGGATTCCTTATTTTTATCATGGGTTTATTTGGGTTTTGGAAAAAAAGAAGCGTTAATTCATACAATAAATAGACTAGCGTTTTGTAAACTGTATTCCCCGCAGAGACGCGAAGCATCTCGTCTCTGCGGGGAATACAAAAAATTATCTAAAAATTTACAGTACACTAGCGATAGAAATGAAGAAAAGCATCCAAAAAACTTTAATTCGCATTGTTTTAGTTTCGTTATATGCACTGCTTGTCATGAGATTGGTGCGATTCACTATGCCTGATGATATTGAATTCCAATCACATGTCCCTATGGCAATATTTGGAATGTTTTACTTTTTTTTCTTCAATTTGAATACTGAAGGAAATTTGTTTTTTGATCGCTACTTGAATAAGAAACTCCCTTGGTTTGATGCGCCACGAAAGCGGATTTTTATTCAATGTACTTTTATTGTTGTGTGGACATTGATAACCATCGGGCTGCCTTTTACGGCTTGGTATTATATCAATGGAGAGTCCTTAGCTTACCCGCCTGCATCTGTCATTATATTTATCGGTTCCATTGTTTTTCTTTTTGGATTCATTGGTATTTCCATGACGATAAACTTTTTCAAGCAATGGAAAATCTCTCTATTGGATGCCGAGCATTATAAACAAGAAAAACTCAAGGCCGATTATCAAGTGTTGCAAAATCAGGTTAATCCCCATTTCTTGTTTAATAGTTTAAATGTATTAATCTCAGAAATAAAACATAACCCGAATACTGCGGTTGCATTTACACGGAAACTATCGAAGGTATATCGCTATGTTTTACAAAGTAAAAACTATGACTTAATTACTTTGGACAAAGAACTTAAATTTATAGATTCGTTTATCTATTTACATAAAGTAAGAATTGGCGATGCTTTGGCGTATTCGGTAAATATTTCGGAAGAAGCATTACAGATGCAATTACCGCCATTGACGCTGCAAATATTAATGGAGAATGCCATTAAACACAATGTAGCTAATGAAGAAAATGTGTTGAAAATTTCAATTGCAAGCGATGGCGATGATAAATTAATCGTGAGCAATAATCTGCAAGTGATTGATAATGTCGATTCCACTTATACCGGATTGTCGAATCTTAAGAAGCGATTTGAATTGCTTAAAAAAGATGGATTTAGCTATGGGGAACAAGATGGAAAATTTGTAGTGACGGTTCCTTTAATTGATGTCGCTTAGACCAGAGGTCTGAGGTACTAAATTGATGAATAAAATGAGGCTAAAAGTATTAATTATAGAAGATGAGATGCCTGCACAACGTTTATTGAAAGAAACCTTACAGGAGATAAATTTTGAAACAGAAGTCGTTGCTTGCTTGAATAGTATCAAATCAGCAATTGCATGGTTTCAAAATAATCAGCATCCTGAAATTATCTTGCTCGACATTCATTTATCCGACGGAATCAGCTTTGAAATATTTAAGCAGGTAAAAATTGATAGCATGATCATATTTACCACAGCCTATGATGAATATGCCATCCAAGCATTCAAAGTCAATAGTTTGGATTACCTGTTAAAGCCCATTGAAAAAGAGGAACTACAAGCTGCCTTCGAAAAGTACCAGCAATACAATAAGCATTTTATTCAAGAAAAAAACGCCAGTATAAATTTTTCAGAACTTGCATCCCTTATTAAAAATAAGAACTCCGAATATCGCAAACGCATTCTAATCCAGTCTAACGAATCGTTTTTTCATTTACCCATTGGGCAAATTGCTTTTTTTTACAGCATGCAAGGAATTACCTTTGCGGTAACTTTTGAGAAGCGGGAATATCCTGTTAATTTTTCCTTACAAAGCCTGAAAGAGCAATTGCATCCCGAAAAATTTTTTAAGGTGAATCGCCAAATTATTATCAATATAGATGTTATAAAAAGAGTCCATTCTTATTTCAATGGAAAACTAAAGCTGGAAACCCAACCTTCACATGCAGAGGATATTATTATTGGGAAGGATAAAGCGGCTGCTTTTAGGAGGTGGTTGGATAGATAAGTGAAATATATGGCTTTAAACCAGTTATTTCTGTATATTTGTATACATTGTTTCATAATGAGAAATAGCTCATAGTATAAAAATCCAACGTAAATGACCTTTCAAAATTTAAAACAGGCTGTAAAAAAACTGAGTCCCCAGGAGCGGATTCTGTTCGTCCAGTACATTCTAGATACCATTACAGCTGATACTTTTGAAGAAAAGGATGCACCGCTTTCTAATGTTTGGAAGGCTGAGTTAGACCGCCGTAGCGCTGCCTACAAGAAAGGAGAGGCGAAGACACGTAGTTGGGCAGAAATTAAAGACCGCCTTATCCAGTCCAATCCATGAGTTACCGGATTGAATTTTTAGGAATTGCCGAAGAAGAGCTTGATGATGCATTGGAGTGGTATGCTGCTCAAAAGGCTGACCTGAGTGCTGAGTTTGTTTTAGCTCTGGATGTTATCCTTAAGCACATTTCTGATAATCCAAGGCTTTTTCCGGTTGTGCATGATGAGATGCGGCGAGCTTTGTTCCAGAGATTCCCTTATGCTGTTGTATATGAAATTCATGAGCCGGAGGTTGTTCTGGTACTGGCTATAACCCATCAAAAACAAGATCCGAAACGTTGGCTAGATCGGTAGTGGAGAAAGCAATTGGTTAGGGGCAATTGTGTTGAGCATTTTATAAAGTTCTTCTTTTAACTCTATAAGTAGTTTCTTCTTTGATTCTTTTTATCTTTTGTTGAATTGAGAAAGATAATTTTAAGTCTAGTAACTCTAAATCTTTTTTATCTCCAATCGCCTTAATATATTGTGCGGCAAGAGCATAAATTGGAATGCTGGGAGATTTTTTTAAAAGTCCTTCTAGAATTGAAAAAAATACTTGCCTAGAAACGCCTTGTTTTTCATATTGATAATAGCTTTTATCATCAATAGAAAGTCCTTGAATTTTGGATTCATCTATTATAGAGGATATGATTGTATCGTGATCTGGAAAATATTTTTGCTTTAAATCAATAAATTTAGATTTTTTTTCACGACTAAAGATTGACTTTTTTTCTAAGATACCTAAATGAGGTAAAACATTATTTTTAGACCATTCGATAAACCCTAACCTTTGACATTGTTCAGCTATGCTATCCAGTTGTTCCATTGATAAATATTCCTTATAAGTCATTAAGTTTTTTAGACTTTGTTGGGTAATTAAGTCTTCCTCTTTATACATCCGAAAACCAAATCCTATAGAAAGGTATTTAAACAAAGAAGACGGGTCTTTAGATGATTCAATGCTTGTTTGAGCCTTTTGTAAAAGTTTAGGTGTTCCTATCAAAAGAGCTGTTTGTACAAAAGAAGAGGTGTTCCCTGAATATTTCCAAAAACTTAACATAAATTTTTCTGCTTCATTAGCAGGGAGTTGTTTTATAGATTGCATAAGCCAATAGGGAGAAGGAATTTCCATTATTTTAGCTAAATCTCGGTGATTTTTAACTAAACCCTTGTAAACATTTTCTAAAATTTGTACTAATTCTGGACACCATATTTTATCAAAATTCAAGAATTGGTGACTATTCCTTTTTAAATTTAAATAGTCTGGTAGAAGGGGAATAACCTCTCTATCGCCCATTGCAACTCTTTTACTAATCACTTGTTTATAAATAAGGGACGTTTTTAGCAGCAGTACTAAAACAAAAAAACACCTCTCTTGGGCGATGATAACTGCTTTTGGTTTTAAGCCGAATACGCATAGTCTGGGTTTAATTGAAAATCATATGACTTTGGATATTTTGTTTGAGGATATTGCTTTGGAGTATTAGATGCGTTTTACCTATTGTGGCAAATTAAAAAAAATCAACAATTATATTGGTCACATGCTAATTTAAATGACTTTTCATATCAAATAAAAGTGACCATTCCCTATATTTAAGTCTTTATTCGGATTTAGCGATTATCGCATACCTCAAATGATAGTAAAAAAAGAAAAACTGGCTAGAGCAAGGCAGTTGTCCGATTGGGAGCTTATCCAGCGGGTATTGGGAGGGGAAAAGCAGTTGCTTGAAATCCTGTATGACCGATATTTTAACAAGGTATACTACAAGTGCTTGAGTATAACTCAGGACAAGACCACTTCACAGGATTTGTCGCATGACATCATGGTGAAAGTTTTTTTGAACCTGCACAAGTTCAAGGGAGCATCTGACTTCTCATTTTGGGTTTATTCCATTACTTACAACCATTGTATGGATTTTCTCAAAAAGAAAAAACGGCTGCGCTTCGATGAGCTAGATGCAACGGCTTATGCGCATGTTTCCACGGATGAAATTGAACTAGAGAACAAGATTTTGAAGGAACTGCAACTGGAACAGTTGGAAATTCTTTTTGAAGAACTAAAAGCGGATGACAAGATGATTTTATTAATGCGCTATCAAGACGGTATGTCAGTCAAACAAATTGCAACGACGTTAGGGGTAGGCGAGAGTGCGGTCAAGATGCGTTTGAAAAGAAGCCGTGATCGATTAGCCGAACTTTTAAAAGAAGCAAATAATGGAGAATGAAGAAAATCCCATAAAGAAAAATCTAGAGGAGCAGTTCCGGGACTTAATACCGGATGAACATGATTCTGGCGAGGTGAAAAAGGCGGTATTCCAAACACTGGATACGCTCAACCTCATCGGTGATATTGCCGATTTGTTCACGGATAAGTTCACGAGAACCGAAGCCACCTTCTTTGATATAATAAGTGAGGATGATGAGCTGGCGGGAGGCATTGATGAAAATAAAAAATAAAAATATACTATTTGGGTGTGACCGATTTTCTAATCGTAGTCTTATATACCGATAAACTGAAAAATTCAGAATAATGGAAAAAGTATCAACGTGGTCAGATTTATTCTTTCAATCCTTTGCAGCCTTTGGTGAAAAACTGATGGCCTCGTTGCCAAGTGTCTTGGGGGCTATATTGATACTGTTCCTCGGATGGTTGTTTGCTCGTGTGGTTTCTGGAGGAATCAGGCGTTTGTTAAAAGCGGTCAAATTCAACAGGCTGGCCGAAAATGTCAATTTTCAGGAGTTTTTGCAAAAGGCGAATATTCCTCTATCCCCGAGTGTTTTGATAAGTAAGTTCATATACTGGATCTTGATGCTACTGGTGGTCATCACCGCCTCGGAAACGTTGGGCTGGTCTGCAGTATCGGAAGAAATTTCAAAACTAATTGCCTACTTACCCCAACTATTAGCCGCGGTCGTGTTTTTCATAGTAGGTGTTTATATCGCCACATTTGTTCGGGATGTTATCCGAGGGGGAACACAAACGCTAGGCATCAGCACGGGAAAGGCCATCAGTACTTTTGTCTTTTACATGTTGCTGATTTTGGTTGCTTTGACTGCATTGAAGCAGGCCGGTATTGATACGAGTATTATTACTTCCAATTTAATGATTATTGTCGGTTCAATAATGATCGCGATCACGATATCTTATGGCTTTGCCTCAAGGGATATATTATCTAATATCTTGGGGGGCTACTTTAGCCGACGAACTTTTGAAATTGGCCAAAGAATTGAGATTGACGGGAAAGAAGGAGAGGTCATCGAAATGACTAAAGTAACCATGACAATCAGGCTTGACGACAAAAGAGACCTCGTTATACCTGCAAATCAATTGATGACGAAACAAATTGCAATTATAAGAAAATAATGCCGATGACTCACGCCCAACCTTGCTGACAATATTCTGAAAGGTTCGGGGGTGAGGAGTCGGCAACCTTTATCAATTACAAAAATTCTAAATTTAAAATAATGAGAAATCTATTTTTGGTGGCCATTGCCATCCTGACATTCGTATGCCCTAACCTTGCTCAATTTACCACCGTAACCTATGACACAGACAAGCAGTGGTTTAATGAAGGGCAGGCACTCCCCGCTGAAAAAGCCATGATATTCAAGGGCGTTTTGCCGGAAGGAATAGACCGTGTGGAGATGCAAATTCAATCCTCCAAAAACAAGGAACTATACGCCGCCGCAGGGAAACGCCAGCATAACAATGAATTCGCAATGCCTGTGAACTATAAGCTGCGCTCCTCAGATAAGTATGACTTTCGGATAGACTTTTTTCGGATGCTTCCGGCAAAGGAGAAATTAGACCTAGCTGAGAAAATTCAGGCTACCTTAGATACTTACATGGAGGTCAATCTTTCTGGGGAAAAATCCATCAAGTTGTTGAAAAAATCACGTAAGATCGTGAAAGAAATGGATGGGTTAGTAACCGATATGCTAAGCAAGTATCGTAGCAAAATAGCGGATTGGCAACCTGAATTTTCAGAGGTTGTTCGTTTGAAACTGGAACAACTCGACAAGGCCAAACTCAGCAAGGATTATGTTAAGGGGGATACCACCACGACACGGAAAGCTGTCAGGGGTGCGACTAGGAGTAAATTGGTTAATGAGTTGAAGGCGCAGGTGCGGGCGGAGGTTAACCAAATGCTTGATGTAGAAATGTTGGTCTTACATGAAACACAAGTCGTGGACAATTACCACACGGAGGCCAAAGAAAATGGTTTCTCCATCAACGTTGGATATGGTGGCGTTTATCTTTCTGGCAATTTGGATGATTTCAGCTACGGGGCTTCCCCCTATGTGGGCTTAGCGTTTCCTCTTGGCAACAGTGTGCTAGGGTCGAAGTTTTTGAGCAATAGCTCTGTTACGATCGGGTTCTTCCTAGAAAATTTTGAGGATAACGATGGCAATGCGGTAAAGGGTTTCTTGGTAGACAGGCCGATCTACCTTGGGCTAGACCACAAGCTATTCAAGTTTATCCGGGTTAATGCTGGGGCTACCTTTTTGGAAAGTGTTAAGCCGTCTGGTATGCCCGATGTAGCTGATAGCCGGAATGTGATGGTACGTCCGTATGTAGGGCTAAGTGCAAGAATTGATCTCTCCATTGGTTTGGGGAAATAATAAGAATTATTTGGGGTACAGGGTAGGCTTTCTTTGATAAGTTAAGTTGGCCTACCTTACTTTGCTTTTAATTTGTCTTAATTTTTATGAAAATCAGGTGTAGCGGGAATATCTTTTCAAATAGAGAGATTATGTCAACGAGTAAAAATAGACTCATTTTGAAGGCATTCCCAATGCTATGCCTATTTTCTTATAGGTATCCTTTTTAATTTCAAAAAATTTATAATCATCTTGTTTTTGGCTTTAGCAGAAATTATATTTACAAATCAAGAAGGAAACCCAAAACTACATTCATCGCTAGAACCTAATTCAAACCCAGAATACAATGGAAGAACAAAACACCACAGCACAATCCTTACCAGCAAAAGAAGCTACTCCGATAGCTGCCGAATCTAAGCCTAAGAAAAAGGTACATTCGCCCGTCAAGTTTGGGGCTTTTCAAGGGGTTTTTACCCCAACAGTCTTGACGATACTGGGCGTTATCATGTATCTACGCGGGCCTTGGGTGGTAGGAAATGCTGGGGTATTGGGTGCAATTGGTATCATCACCTTAGCAACGGTGATTACGCTTTTTACAGCACTCTCCATGTCTTCCATTGTAACGAATATTCGTATCAAAGCAGGAGGTGCCTTCTCCATTATTTCCCAATCATTAGGGTTGGAAGCGGGTGGTGCGATTGGTATTCCGCTGTACATTGCCCAAGCATTTGCCGTTGCGATGTATATTTTCGGGGGAAGGTTGGTTGTGGATTTTCCCAACACATCCGGCTATTCTGGTTGATTTGGCAACATTCCTATTCATTTTTGCGATTGCCAATATCAGTACAGACTTTGCTTTCAAAATTCAGTACGTTATCCTGGTTATCATTGCACTGTCCTTGGTGTCTATCGGAATGGGGTTTATCAATAATCCTGTTAATACGGATATAAAGATGTTTGGAGACTACAAGGGGTCTGTTGAAAACGGTTTTAGTGGTGCAAATTTTTGGGTCGTGTTCGCGGTCTATTTCCCTGCGGTAACGGGGATCATGGCGGGGGCAAACATGTCCGGTGATTTGAAAGACCCACGCAATAGTATCCCTGTCGGGACATTGGCTGCTATTGCCTTGAGTTACGTGCTCTATGTCGGGCTGGCGATTTTGGTGGCCTTCTTGGCAACACCTCAGGAGTTGTTGGAAAACTATAATATTTTGATTGATAAAGCATTTTTCGCTCCTGTTGTATTAGCGGGTTTGTTGGGGGCTACTTTTTCATCGGCCCTTTCTTCTTTGGTGGGGGCACCCCGGATTTTACAGGCGCTTGGCCAGAATAATATCTTGATGTATAATGAGCAATTGGCGAAGACGGACAAGAAGGGAGAACCAAAGTTCGCCTTTTACTTCACCTGCGTCGTGGTTGCCCTATCCCTTTTGATGCGTGATTTGAATGCCATTGCCCCGCTTTTGACCATGTTCTTTTTAATCACCTATGCCATGATAAACGTGGTGGTTTTGGTCGAGCAAGGCTTAGGGCAGATCAGTTTCCGGCCAACCCTGAAAGTGCCGTTTATTATTCCCTTGCTCGGAGCCATCGGTTGCTTCTTTGTGATGTTTATCATCAACTCGACGGTTGGTTTAATGTCGATTGGGTTGGTGCTGGCCATGTATATTTATTTGACCAAAAGAAAGAATCTGGATACCCAAGAGGGAGACACCCGGAGTGGTATGTTTAATGCGCTGGCGGAATGGTCGGCCAAGGTGGTGAACTCCCTGCCTGAAGCTAACGAACGGGCATGGCAACCTAATCTGCTGGTGCCAGCACAGAACGTGAACGATGTCGTCCGTTGCTACAAAACAATTTATAATCTTGCTCGTCCGAAAGGTTCGGTCAAGATGATCGGTTTCTCCGAATATGGGGAAGGTAAAAAAATGGCCAAGCGTCTTCCCGAATTATCCTCCTATTTTATGGAACAAGAAATTTCTGCTAACTCCGCGATGATAGAAAACGTAGATTACCAAACTGGCGTGATGACATGCATGCAAGGGATGAAGGCATCGTTCTTTAGCCCGAATAGTTTATTCCTGAGCCTCACAGATGATGGGAAAAATGATAAAAATACCGAAATATTGCTGCGCAAAGCAAAAGAATATGGTTTCGGGGCATATCTGTATGTACCGTTCAAGAAGGTGGGATTGGGCTTGGAAAAAACCCTCAACCTTTGGATAGATATTCGGGAGGTCAATCGTGATATCAAGTTCAAGGTGGAAGACTTCAATATTGCATTATTAACCGCCTATCTCTTGAAGCGGAACTGGAAGGCAAAATTGAGTATTATCGTGGTTATCAAAGATGCTAAAAATCTGGGGGGCGAAAAAGTATCTGCAAAGGCTTACATGAAGAAATTGATGACCCTTACCCGAATGCCGAAGGATACCGAGATACATTATCTTGGAGAAGACTTCGAGTCCGTCATTGAGGACATGCCGCATGCGGATCTCAATATTTTCCCTTTACAGAACGGTAAAATTGATATTGCTAAAATACGGAGGCAGTCTGCTCTTTTTGAAACCTCTATTCTTTATACTTTGGATAGTGGTGTTGAAAATGCCATGGCTTAATATTTAAAAAATTATTATCAAAAAGGCGTGGCCGTTTAAGTTTCCAATTAAAATAATATCCGATGAGCTTGCGAGAAATATTATAATACAACTTCTTAAATATAGGTGACTTACACCTGAGCCTTTACCACTTGATAATGGCCCTGATTATCCTTTCCATTGCCCGCATCATAATGTGGGTATTGCGCAGGATATTGGTACGGTATTTCAAGCGTAGGAATGTGGATGCAGGGCGGCGGTATGCATTGCTCCAAGTAACTTAGAAAACAAAGCAATAGATTTTCTGAAAATTCATCAAACCTTCCTTTTTTTATCTTTTTCCCAAAAAAAAGGAACCAAAACACCAAAACCCCTGTTTTACTACCAGAATAGCTAATAAACCACCAAAACGAATCAGGTTTATTTGCCCAATTAACACATACAATTTTTAATACCGTTATTTATCGAATAAAATTTACACCGAAACTTACTGACTTGAAAAGTCCCGAAAACCGATCATCGTTTCTTCAAATCCCATCCCTCCCATAATTGAAGAAAACCCTATCCTCCGAACAAATCTCTATCCTTACCTTTATCGGACTTTTCGTATACTACCGTATCACCGAATTACCTTACTTTTTTCTTTAAATAATACTGTTGGATTTCAGTACATCGCTTGTATGGCAAACACGGTTCTACCTACACGCCGAACTTGCTTTCCTGATATAAGAAGCTGAAATCCTGCAATCTTATGATACAATTGTTGAATTGTATTTAGATTGTTATAGGTGGCTTAATACTAGCCCTTGTTCATTATGGACTGTTGCG
>JAHDGC010000180.1:0-1984 GCA_020627865.1 Saprospiraceae bacterium
GGTGCCGGTGGCGCAACAGGTTCTCTGGATGCTTCCAATATCTTCAAGCCGGCTCTTGCTCGGGGCGAGCTACAATGTATTGGTGCCTCTACCTTGGATGAGTATCGTCAGCACATTGAAAAAGATGGTGCATTGGATAGAAGATTCCAGAAAGTTATTGTTGATCCGCCTAGTGTGGAAGAAGCATTTAATATCTTGGAAAACATCAAACCGAAGTATGAAGAGTTTCACAATGTAACCTATTCTGATGAAGCGATTCGTGCTTGTGTCAAGTTGAGTGATCGGTATATCTCTGACCGTTTCCTTCCGGATAAGGCCATTGATGTATTGGATGAAGTTGGCGCTAGGGTTCATTTAAAAAATATCCACGTCCCCAAGCATATTGAAGAGCTGGAAAAGAGCATAGAAGAATTGCGGGAGCAAAAAAATCAGGCAGTTAAGAATCAGCAATATGAAAAAGCCGCTGATTTGCGGGATGATGAATCTAAGTTGGTCCGCAAGCTGGAGTTTGCCAAAATAGAATGGGAAGAAGAATCAAAGACCAAGCGGTATCCGGTTGATGAAGAAGATATTGCCGAGGTGGTTAGCATGATGACCGGTATTCCTGTTCGCAGAGTGGCGCAAAGTGAGAGCAATAAACTTGTTGGCATGACGAATGACCTTCAGAAAGTGATTATTGGCCAGGACGAAGCTATTGTAAAAATTACCAAGGCAATTCAGCGGAATCGGGTCGGTCTAAAAGACCCTTCTAAGCCTATTGGTTCTTTCATTTTCCTTGGGCCAACCGGTGTTGGAAAAACAGAATTGGCCAAAGCACTTGCTCGCTATATTTTTGACTCGGAGGATACCCTCATTCGTATAGACATGAGTGAGTATATGGAAAAATTCTCTGTCAGTCGGTTGATTGGTGCGCCTCCAGGATATGTCGGTTATGAAGAAGGTGGACAATTGACAGAAAAGGTAAGAAGAAAGCCATACTCTGTAATTTTGCTGGATGAGATTGAGAAAGCGCATCCTGATGTATATAATATATTGCTACAAGTTTTGGATGATGGCCAGTTGACAGATGGTCTTGGTCGCAAGGTGGATTTCAAAAATGCACTGATCATCATGACTTCAAACATCGGGGTTCGCCAACTGAAAGATTTCGGTCAAGGAGTAGGGTTCAATACACAAGCGAGGAAGGAAGCGGCCAACGATCATTCTAAAGGTGTTATCCAGAATGCATTGAAGCGGACTTTCTCTCCAGAATTCTTGAACAGGATTGATGATGTTGTTATTTTCAATAGCCTTGAACAAGATCACATCTTTAAAATCATTGATATTGCCTTGAGCGAATTGCATGCACGGCTTGACGGCATGGGTTACACCATGAAGTTAAAAGAAGATGCGAAGAAGTTCGTTGCAGAAAAAGGGTTCGATCCACAATTTGGTGCGCGTCCATTACACCGAGCTATTCAAAAATACCTTGAAGACCCGTTAGCAGAATTTATTCTCAACGAAAACCCACCAGAGGGAAGCGTCTTTGAAGCTGCATTGAATAAGGAAAAGAATGGTTTGACGATCCGAATTTTGAAAAAAGTAAATAAAGATACTGACGTGAAGAAGTAATTCTTCCGATATCAAAGAAGTGCATCTTTGGTCTTTGTACCGAAGATGTACTTTTTTTTATGCATATATGCCCTCAAAACTTGAAAAATCAAGACATAAACCCTATAATTGTTGTATTATAACCACCTGCGGTGGTCATAGTGATTAATCGTTGATGATTAGTTCGTGCATTCTTGGCTTTTGGCCGTTAAATTCATGCTATGTGGCTAATCTTTTCAAAGTGATGATCACTTTCTATTTTATTCAAAGTATTTAATGCATTTGGCATTGTAAAATTTATTCATAAAATTAATATCTATTGGCAAAAAGACATCGTAAAAATCAAAACAGAGGTAGAACTAGGCAACCCCAGTTCAGGGTTAACGAATTTATT
>JAHDGC010000180.1:1994-7448 GCA_020627865.1 Saprospiraceae bacterium
TTGGTTGGTGACAACCTTGACGCCGTCGGGGAAAGGATCGGGAAAAAAATTGAACCTGGTATTTATTCTTCCCGACAAGCAAAAGAATGGGCAAGGGTTATGGACTTAGATCTTGTAGAAATTTCTCCAAATGCCAAACCTCCTGTTTGTAAAATTATTGATTACAAAAAATTCCTTTATCAGAAAAAGAAAAAGGAAAAAGAAATTAAAGCTAAGGCCGTAAAAACGATCGTAAAAGAAATTCGCTTCGGCCCTAATATGGGCGATCATGATTTTGACTTTAAACTGAGGCATGCAAAGGCGTTTCTGGAAGAAGGCACCAAAGTAAAAATCTACGTGCAGTTCCGAGGGCGTTCCATCGTGTTTAAAGATCGTGGCGAATTACTTTTACTCCGATTCGTAAAAGAACTCACCGATTATGGTTCACCAGAATCTTTACCAAAGATGGAAGGCCGCAGGATGATTGTGGTTGTAGCTCCAAAGAAATCTGGTAAAAAAAAGCCTAGTTAAGTAAGGATGAAAAAGTAATGTTGAGAAAATAACTAAAGCTATGTAAACAGATCCTTAGTCCTTATATTACCTTGGTAAAATCCCTGTTTGACTGGCCAATCCAGACTAGGGTAAACTCATTATTCCTTGCAAAACCGGAGTCTGCCAAAAAACGCAGGTTCCGGTTTTGCCGTTCTGCCTATGTGGATTGCCAAGCAGGTTAGCCTAATCAAAAAATTGACCATTCGCTCTAAAGGTCAATTCCTCAACGGGAACACTTATACAAGCAATATGTGGATGAATGAATATAGCACCCTGTTGTAGCCAATTAAGAAGAAGTTAAAGTATCCAATAATGAGGACTATCGTCATAAACTAAACGTTTTTAAAAAACATAACAGAATGAAATACATTTTTACAATTTTAGTAAACACAAATTAAATTTTAAAAAATGAAGAAGATTTTAATTGTATTAATGCTGTTTACATTTTCAACAGCACCAGCTTATTTACAAGCACAACCTGAACACGTAAAGGAGGCTAAAGCAGAACGGGAACGAAAGAAAAAGGAAAGAGAGGTAGAACGGGAAGCGGAGAAGAAAAAACGTGAGCAGGAGAGAGAGGAAGCAAGGGCAGAACGTGAGCAGGAGAGAAAAGAAGCTGAAGCAGAAAGAGAACAAGCAAAGAAAGAAGCTGAGGAGGAAAGGGAGCGAGAAAAGGCAGAAGATGAAGATGAACGGGAACGCGAAAAAGCCGAAGAGGAGGCAGAACGTGAAAAAGAAAAAGAGGAACGGGAAGCAGAAAAAGCTAAGGATGAAGAAGAACGGGAAAGGGAAAAGGCAGAGGATGAAGCAGAACGCGAAAAGGAAAAAAGAGAGCGAGAAGTGGAACGTGAAAAGAAAAAACGAGAGAAAGAGCGTGAAAAATATAAGAAAAAGAAAGGCAATTAAGAGCATGTTGGGGAATTATCAGGGAATTGGTAAATTTCTTACTGTCCAATATAATTTTAAACCCGATTTGATTGAAGCAAATGTATTTTTTTGCTATCTTTGCAGCCCATCTGCCCTAGGTAGATGTACTTTTTATATTATTTTTATAGTAAATCTTTGATTTTAGTTACATAATAATTTTAAAATCAGGGATTTATAAAATTTTTTTGGTATGCCAAAAATGAAAACCCACTCCAGTGCTAAGAAGCGTTTCAAGATAACTGGAACAGGTAAAGTGAAGAGATTTCATGCGAACTCTTCTCACCTGATGAGAAAAAAGAGCAAAAAAGCGAAATTACGTCTTAGACACGCTACACTTTGTAGCAAGGGAGATGCAAAACGTATGAAATTGCTTTTGTGCTTGAGATAGAAAATTCTATCCACTTTAGTTCTTAAATTTTTTTTAACGAGGATACAGGTTATAAAGTATTTGAAAAAATCCCTGTATCGTACTAAAACTCAATATTATGCCTCGTTCAGTGAACGCAGTTGCGTCGAGAAGAAGACGTAAAAAAATCTTAAAAGCAGCCAAAGGTTATTTTGGTGCTAGAAGTAAAGTTTATACCGTAGCGAAGAATGCTGTTGAAAAAGCATGGGGCTATGCCTACAGAGATCGCCGGAATAAAAAACGTGCTTTCCGCAGACTTTGGATCGCCCGTATCAATGCCGGTGCCCGTCAGCATGGTATTTCTTATTCCAGATTGATGCATAAACTTTCTGAAAATGATATTACTTTAAATAGAAAAGTCTTGGCTGATTTAGCGATGAATCATCCGGAGTCTTTCAAGTCTATTGTAGAATCTGTGAAGTAAGGAGCGCTTAAAATTAATTGCTTTTAAAAAAGGGAAATGCTGATGGTGTTTCCCTTTTTTGTTTGGCTCAACACCCCCTAAAGCCTGCCTGACCTGCACACGCAGGCAGGGGGAAAGCCACCCGCGATTTACTTATCGAGAACTCTTTTAATTTTTAATATGAAATTTAATATTGCCATAATCTTGCTTTTACTGTTGCTTGCCGGCGGTATATATTACGGCGTTGGAAAAAGTGTCGAACAAGCGGCCCAGATAGATGTTGCCCCCATTAATACGGAACCTGTAAAGTCAGCAGTGGCAGAAATGGAACCGGTCGATAGCATTTTGGGCATAGCGGAAGTTCCCGACAGTTTTAATTTTGATCTTAAAGTCATTGATGGTTATACGGAAGTTAATTGGAAATTTTTGTCTCGGGTAAAATTTGATGAGGTTTTCAACGAAGAGATGGATGCCTATATCCCCTACCCTGTTTTTCATCCTACGATTAAAGCATATGATGGGAAAAAGGTTCAGCTTAGTGGTTATGTTATTCCTATAGATGAAACTGGAGATGAAAAGATTCTGGTTTTGTCTGCCTTCCCGTATGCGAATTGTTTTTTCTGTGGCAATGCTGGGCCGGAAACCGTCATGGATGTGCAAACTAAAAAAAATTACAAGGCCATGAAAATGGATCAGGCTATGACGTTCAGGGGTAAACTGAAACTTAACGATAAGGATTTGTATTATTTGAACTATATTCTGGAGGAGGCGGAATTGGTGGAGTGATTTTTTGTAAAATATTGCTATATGTAACGGTCATCGTAGAGCCGTAATGCATTAGGCTCTACGATGACCGTTTGCGGATGAGGCCTTCTTGCACAACGGATGCGACCAATTGCCCACTTTGGTTAAAGATATTTCCTCGGGTAAATCCTCTTGAATTGGAGGCACTAGGACTGTCCAAAGCATACAGCAACCATTCATCCATTCTGAAATCTCGGTGGAACCACATGGCATGATCGAGGCTGGCCATTTGCAATTGTCGGAAGCTGATAATCTCGTCTCGATGCGGGAGCACGGCTGTGCTTAATAAATTATAATCAGAAGCATAGGCCAAAAACTCTCGGTGTGTTCTTTTGTCATTTGACATTTCTCCTTTTGCCTTTATCCATACATGCCGAAAGGGTTCGTGTTTTTTTCGATCCAATAAATTGATCTCTTCTACGGGACGAAATTCAATCGGTCTTTCGATTTGGAAAAACATATACAGCTCTGGCAAAGTTTCCTTGTAAATTTCTGCATGTTCCTGATCTGTTATCAAAGATTCCGGAGGGGCAACATTCGGCATTTCGATCTGGTGTTCCAGTCCTTCTTGTTCCAATTGAAAAGAAGCAGCCATGTTAAAAATAGCTCGGCCTTTTTGAATGGCCACGACCCGTCGGGTTGTGAAACTTTTCCCGTTACGAATGCAGTCTACCTTATAGACAATTGGCTTGTGAATGTCTCCGGGAAGGATAAAGTAAGCATGCATAGAATGAGCTATTCGGTCTTCGGGAACGGTTTGGTAGGCTGCATGTAGCGATTGTGCCAATACCTGTCCTCCAAAAACACTGCCCCAGGGGGTTTTATAGCTTTGACCTCGGAAGATATTTTCCTCTATTTTTTCTAGTTTGATGAGCTTCTGGAGCTGGGTCGTATCTTTCATTTGTGGAAAATTAAATTTATATAGTTTTATAACCATTCCAGAGATTTGCATCTCTGCCTGCCTGACAAGTCACGCAGACAGGGCAATGACATTTCGTTCCTATGGAACTCTTTACCATAAAAACAGTTTCGTAAAATATCAATATATCCAAAAGTACAAAGAAACAATAACATTCTCCATTTTCCTCCTTACTTTTGTTTGATAAGATTTTCTTCATAAAAACAACCGCATTGCCAATATTTTCAAAACAAAAAAACAACTTATTCCTTTTCTTCCAAGCCACTGGGATCTATCTCGTTATTCTGGCAGCACATGGTTATATTTTTGGACATAATGACCAAATCGAAGTATTACCTTATGCGCTTTTTTTGAATGATAACAGTTTGTACCCTGCTGATTTTTTTATACAGGAAATCAGTCGGTTTATTCCTAATGAAAGATACCTTTTTGCCTTACTATTTGTTCCTTTTGTAAAATATCTCCCTGAATTTTGTGGCCTCATGCACGCTGTTTGTAGCTTGAGTTTATTGTTGGGGTTATTTGCCATAGGTAATTTGTTTATCCGGAATACTTATCTGGTTTGGGGAGCTATATTGTGTTGCTTCCTCCCGCTCTATAATATCAACCTAGGTGGCAATGAACTTTACTACAATATGTTCGTTTCTAGTTTCGCGGCAAAGTCTATTTTGGTTTGGTGTGTGTACTGTTTTCTAATCAACAAATATCGGTTATCCTTCCTGTTACTCATCCCTGCTACCTTGTTACATCCGGTTGCTGGGGCACAGATTTTTTTATTACTCTGTGGTGTTGCTGTACTAGGATATTTTTTAAAATGGCTTGCTATAGATTTTAAAAAAGTCATTCCTACTATTTTACTTTTTTCGGGAACGGCAGGTGCTTGGATTTTTTATTTAAATATGAACTTGGGGAAAGCGGCAATTGATAATGCCTTGTTTTTTGACATTATTGAATTCCGGATAGCTCATCATTACATGCCGACTTATTTTCCGATAAAACATTTCTTATTCTTGGGGTTATTATTTCTTTTCGGGACTTCTTTTTTTTATAAAAAAAATAAAAAAATCTTCCTCTTTTTTCTGTTAGCCATCACAGGCATGTTGATCTATACTTTTGCAGTTGAATTGTTAGAAAACCCTACAATTTTGTCTTCCCAATGGTTTAAAAGTAGTATCTGGCTGGAGATGTTTTCAGTATTTGCTATTTTTGCTTTTGCAGAAAACAGCTTGGCTTTTCTTAGGAACTCTCTTGCACAAAAAATGGGTCACGGTGGTATTTGGGCTTTAGTAGTTTTTGCCATTTTTATCCTTATAAACCCCATTGGTATTTTCAAGAAACGGCCTTATAATTTTTGTTGGAAAACAACAGTATCTCCAGCAATACAAATTGCACAGCAGGTAAAAAAATTGACGGATAAAGATGCTGTTTTCCTAGTTCCTCCCAATAATACTAGTTTTAAATATT
>JAHDGC010000180.1:7458-10740 GCA_020627865.1 Saprospiraceae bacterium
GGCACAAATCACCATTTAAAACAGCTTATACTAGTTTTAAATATTATAGCCAACGCAGTTCTTATGTGGAGTATAAAACAGTGGTGCATCGCAAAGATGCTTTGACCAAATGGTATGATCGAATCAAGCAGGTTTATCGTGTTAATATTGAAGACAAAAGGGCTGGAAAGGATATTACATCACTTGCGCTGAGTCATTATTTCGCTTTAAACGAAAGTCAATTGAAGTCATTTCACAAAAAAGGCGTTGATTATATCCTTACG
This sequence comes from Saprospiraceae bacterium, assembly GCA_020627865.1. Taxonomy (GTDB): domain Bacteria; phylum Bacteroidota; class Bacteroidia; order Chitinophagales; family Saprospiraceae; genus JAHDGC01. The sequence continues at coordinate 7,722 of JAHDGC010000180.1, forward strand.
GAGAAGAAGCATCCATTAAATTTGCCAGTGCTTTATGAGTATGATATATTTGTGATTTATCGTTTGGAGTAAGCATAGGAATCTGCCTTAAAATCACATTATGATAATTATAATTTGGAAAATTAAATAAAAACATATACATTACAATCAACTCCAACAAATTCTACCTTTAATAATAATAGAATGCGTTTAAATTTCTACTTAATTTGCACCCTGTTTTTTGTAGCCATGATTTCTACAACAACATCCTACTCCCAATCGACCACTTCCAACAATTTGCAAAACTTATTTAAAAAAGAATGGGCTTTTCGCACAAGTGAATTTCCCGAAACGGGTAGTTATGCAGGCGTCGAATCTGCCGATGGCAAACTGTCCAAAGTCGGGATTGAACATATTACTCGAAGGCAAAAATTCTGGGAAGATTGTCTGGCAGAACTTAGCGAAATTGATCCTAAATCCTTATCCCAAGAGGATCGAATCAACTATGCTATCTTTAAATATCAACTGGAAGATTTTGTAGCACAAATTCAGCACAAAGCCTACCTGATTCCACTGAATGCAGAAGGGGGTTTTTACAATGAAATTTTGTATACCTTTCGAGGAATGCCACTCAAAAATAATCAGGATGTAGCCAATTTCATCAGCCGACTGGAACAATTAGCCCCCTACATTCTTGGCCATATTGAACTGATGAAAACAGGTTTGAAAGAAGGTTATACCCAGCCCAAAGTTATTGTTAAAAATTACAAAGCCTTGCTCAAACCTTTTTTAACAAAGGAAGCTGAGAACAGTATTTTTTACAAGCAATTAATTACGTATAAAAACCTCAAAGAAACCGATAGAAAAAAAGCAATTGCCATCATCTCAAACAATATAATACCAACATACCAAGTCCTTAATACCTTCATGGAAAAAGTATACTTGCCCGGTTGCCGTTCTTCTCTCGGGGCAACGGATTTGCCCAATGGCCAATCTTTTTACCAACAACGGGTCAATTACTTTTCTACACTTCCTGTGGACATGAACGACATTTTTGAAACCGGACAAAAAGAGGTCAAACGCATCCGTGCGGAAATGGAAAGCATTATTCAGGAACTGGACTTCAAGGGGAGTTTTGCGGAGTTCCTAACATTTCTTCGCACAGATCCACAGTTCTATGCGACTACTCCTGAAGATTTACTAAAAGAAGCGGCTTGGATAGCCAAAAAAATGGATGGTAAACTCCCTGAATATTTCCGCACCTTGCCCCGATTGCCTTATGGCGTACAACCTGTTCCAGCAGAAATTGCACCGAATTATACCACTGGCCGATACTCGGAAGGTTCCGTTAAAAATCATACGGCTGGGAATTATTGGGTGAATACTTATAAGCTAGAAAGTCGCCCACTTTATGTACTGCCTGCCCTCACTTTGCATGAAGCAGTTCCGGGACATCATTTGCAGATTTCATTGGCACAAGAAATGGAGGAGGTACCTCCTTTCCGACAGTTTTCTTATATCAGCAGTTATGGGGAAGGCTGGGCTTTGTATTGTGAATGGCTAGGAGAAGAAGCAGGCATGTATGAAACGCTTTATACTCGTTTTGGAAAGTTGACTTATGAAATGTGGCGTGCTTGCCGCCTAGTTGTTGATGTGGGTTTGCATGCGAAGAATTGGACACGGGATCAAGCTGTTGAATTCCTCGCTTCTAACACGGCGCTTTCGTTACATGAAGTAAATACGGAAATTGATCGCTATATTGGTTGGCCAGCACAAGCCTTGAGTTATAAAATGGGCGAGTTAAAGATTAGGGAATTGCGTAGTAAAGCTGAGCAGGTACTTGGCGACAAATTTGACATCCGCGATTTTCATGATGTTATTTTGAAGCATGGTGCTGTGCCGTTGTTTTTGTTGGAGGAATTGGTGGTGGATTGGATTGCAGCACAAGGAGAATAGATAAAGAAATGGATTCCCCTCCATTATGAAGATGAGATATCTATAATGGAGATGAATCCGTATTTTTTCACCCCCCTACTTCCCCTATCAACTCTAAAGCTTCCTTAACCGTCTCCACAGGTCGCATGCACATCTCCTCTTGGCAAACATAAATCCAAGTTTCTCCTTCTTCAAAACGATTGGCCAAGGCGGGCAAGTCGCTCTCTCCTGCACTCCCTAAAAAGATAACATTGGGGAGGTAATATTTTCTAAATTGCTTCAACTTGTCTTCCCATGCTGGGCCAACAATGGCCACTTCATAAGCAGGCCCTAAGACTTGCCACAACAACTGTGTCCAATTTGTTAGAAAACGGCTATTTTGTTCGAAATTAGAGGCAACATTTTCCAGCATTTTTTTAGCAAGTTCTATATAATCTGATTTGTAGTATAATAAGCCAAGCGTGTATAATCCTTTCGCAATTGAACTGTTGGAACCCGGAATAACATTATCTGTCATTTCTTTGGAGCGGGCGACTAATGCTTTATCTAAGCTAGAAGTATACCAGAAGGTTTTTGTTTTTTCATCATAAAAATATTGAAAAACATAGTCCATCAACTTGTTGGCTCGCGCTAACCACTCTGGCTCAAAAGAAATTTGGTATACGGAAATAAAGGCTTCTATGGTCAGGGCATAATCATCCAGAAATGCATTAATAACGGATCGGCCATTTTTATAATTCCGATCCAAACGGCCATCTGTTTTCATAAATTTATCCGCTAGGAAACGGGCATTTTTCAAGGCCATTACTTTAAAGCTTTCTTCTCCAAAAACATGATAGGCATCTGCACAGCCCTTTAACATTAAAGCATTCCAAGAGCAGAGAATTTTATCGTCCAGGCCGGGTCGAATTCTTTTAGAGCGCACCCCTAACAACAATGATTTTACATTTTTCTTTTTCTGTTGCAATATTTCCATTGTCATGCCGTGTCTTGCAGCAAGTTCTGTTTCCTCTTGGGTAATATAAAGAATATTTTGTTCTTCCCAATTGCCTTCTTCAGTTACATTATAAAGCTCCATAAACCATGTGGCATCTTCTCCCAACAG
>JAHDGC010000181.1:0-5828 GCA_020627865.1 Saprospiraceae bacterium
AGGAAAATTTTTAGTAAGTGAATCTGGTTATTTTTTGGCAAAAGTAAATGTTGTCAAACAAACGACTTCCAATGTTTTTGCAGGGATAGATTCTGGTCTCAACCACTTGATTCGTCCGATGTTTTATAATGCTTATCACAAGATTGTCAACGCCTCTAACCCAGAAGGCAAATCCCGTATCTATACTGTTGTCGGATATATTTGTGAAACGGATACTTTTGGTATAAACCGAAAAATCACAGAGATTCGGGAAGGCGATGTGCTTTGCTTTCACAATGCGGGTGCTTATTGTTTTACCATGGCGTCTAACTACAATTCTCGGTTCCGGCCTGCGGAGGTTTTGATCCATGAAGGGAAGGATTACCTGATTCGGGAACGGGAAAATTTAGAGGATTTGATGTTTAAGCAGGTGGCGTGTGATTTGTTTTAACAATTAATTCTAAATTCTTATGAAAAATACATTCCTTCTTCCTTATTTTTGTTTATTAATAATCGTCCTTTCCTGCAAGTCTGAGCAAAAAGTAACGACAAAAATCCTCCAAAAGATTGAAGGTGCCGAACTCATCTTCACAGATGGCAGCCGGACAGGCCTCCCCTCACTCAGGGACACCAATATCACCACTCTTTTTCTGGTTCGGCATGCCGAAAAAGTAGATGATACGGATGAATCCGACCTCACCCCCGCAGGAAAAAAGCGTGCTGAAAAACTCGCTGCGTTGATAAAATCTGTCCCTTTATCTTATGTTGCCACAACAAAATACAAACGGGTGTTGAATACGATAGGGCCAGCAGCAACGCAACAGGCCGCTCCTTTCTTAACCTACTCCCCGAAAACGATCCAGCCCTTTCTCATCAATTTACTCAAAAGAGAAAAGGGGAAAAATATTTTAGTAGGCGGACATAGCAACACCATCCCGAAATGCCTAAATGTACTTACCAACACTCAAAAATATGAAGATATTCCACATGGGGAATATGATCACTTTTATGTGGTTTATTTGAAAGCAATTGGAGATGCGGAGGTTATGGAGTTTCGGTATTAAGAGAATCGGCAAATAATAAGCGGAATGGTTCGATATGGAATCGTTACCTCAGGGCATGTATTATGTGTTGGTAAAAAGTGTAGGGCAGATAAAAACAGAGCGGTTTGTTAAAAGTTGATTTTGTTATCCATAGTGCGGTAGAGTCGCAATGCATGCGACTCTACCGTACCATTATTTCCGATAAATATGGTCATAAACCTTCTGCAAATCATAATTCCCATTCTCCTGATGGATCACACAGATGCAACCATCAATATCTTTCCCTCCAATTTCTCCAAACTGCATACGATAATCATTATCAATATTGAAAAACATTTTGATAATTTCCTCTGGGAAAATGGCACTGACATGCTTGCCTAACACAAAAGCAATATACTTGGTCTGGATACTTGTTGCACTGACACAAAAATTGCCGAATTTATTGAGTTTGCTGAAAGGGTTTTCATCACAAACATATTTGGGATGCCTGCTCAGGCTGCTATCAATATCGTTGTAAATTGAAACCAGATCACGAGAAGGCGGTTCGGGCAGTAAAGTTTGCAACTGTTCGTAACTTATCATGCTATTTGGGTTTTATCAACAATTACAAGGTATTAACCTTTACCTCTCCAAGTATGCAATTTTGCTGCCAAGCCAATGCGTTTCTCAAGCCACCATCTCGTTACAATAATATTACAATAAAATAATTACGTTAAGTTCGCATAAAATCATTAGGAAATAGTTGAATGTGATTTGTATCAGAAAAGATAAATAAATGTAGGGTTGCATCTTTAACAAGAGAAAGTCCCGAAACTCGAAAACACTAATTTTCAACGAAAAATACAGGGCATATTTTTTCAATATAATAAAAACACAAATTAAGCACAATGACCATATTATAATACTCGAACACTTATGAGAAAATTTAAAATGTTAATAAAAAAACTTATATGTTAAAAATATTTTCATATTTTGGCACGATATATTCATCTTATAATAGTCTGAAGCATTCAATCTTTAACCAGTATTAAATGCTGGGGATTCCCTTCATTTCTCATTTCCAAATGGAGAGAGTCTTGATTTAAACGGACAATTTTAACCAACTTCTCTTTTGCTCCACTGACAAGGCTGTCTTGGGTATAAAGGCCATCGGCCAAAATTCTGTATTTCCCTGCTTCTTTATAATTCAAAGTACTGTGATATTCATAAGTACCATTTTCATGGAACTTAAACCAGACTTCCGGAAGCCATTCTGTTTTAACAGCGATATCTTTTTCCTTAAGTGAAACGGCTTTCCAAGTACCTATTAGATTATATGTTTCTTTAGTGTTGCAAGCACAAAAAACAAGGAAAAATATAACAATATAAATGGGTATTTTATTAACCAAGGTAATTAAAATTTTTGTTTAAAAATAAAAACCACTTGCTCTACTATGTCAGTACAGCAAGTGGCCAAGTTTATTCTTAGGGATTCGGAAATTAAACAAGCAGCTAGAATGTATAGCTTATTATTTGCCGATTCCTTATATTCTTTCTAAACATGCTGGCTAACCAACACGAAGACGGCCGATCCCGATAAGAATCCAATCAATGCAAGCCAACCCAATTTCTTGAAGTACCAGATGAAATCAATCTTTTCCATTCCCATCGCGGCAACTCCCGCAGCAGAACCGATGATCAGCATACTTCCTCCCGTTCCTGCAGCAAAGGCGATGAAATGCCAGAGGTTATCATCTAGGGGTTGGTTATACATACCCATAGAGGCCGCTACCAGCGGAACATTATCAATGATCGCGGACATAAACCCTAACAATATGATTACAACATCTTGATTTGGAATGGCATCTTGAAGACCTTGTGCCAGATAACGCAAGGAACCCACACCACCAACAACTAAAGATTCCAGTGCCGCAACAGCCATCAGAATACCCAAGAAGAACAGGATACTGGACATTTCGATCCTCGACAAGGCTTTGTGAGCCGAATAAAGATGCTTTCTTTCTTCGGTAAAATCTTCCTCCGGGTGAATATACTCCGACACCAACCATACCACTCCCATACTTAGCATCATCCCCATATAAGGAGGCAAATGCGTGAGTGTTTTAAAAATGGGAACGAAGACGATTCCACCTAATCCGAGGAACAACATCGTTCTGGAACTCAGCAACTGCCCAGCCTTCTCATCACTTTTACTTGTATCTATAGCAATATCTCCTTGAAAGGCAGGCAAAAATGTAGCGATAAATGTAGGTACCACAAAGCAAACGATAGAAGGCAACACCAGTTTGGTCAAAAGCCCTACAGTCGAAACCTTCTCCCCAATCCAAAGCATGGTTGTTGTGACATCTCCAATAGGCGACCATGCCCCCCCTGCATTCGCGGCAATAACGACCATACCCGCATACCAGAGCCTTTCCTCCCTTTTATAAATAAGTTTCCGGAGCAATGTAACCAAGACGATTGTTGCCGTAAGGTTATCAATAATAGCGGATAAGATGAACGCTAAAGCCCCCAATATCCAAAGCAATTTCTTTTTATTATTGGTTCTCACCCAACCTTTAAGGACTTCAAACCCCCGATGGAGGTCAATAATCTCGACAATAGTCATTGCACCGATCAAAAAGATCAGGATTTCGGCCGTTTTACCGAGATGATGCAAAAGTGTATTTGAAAAACCGTGATGGGCATCATGTTCGGAACCCTGCCCCATCTGAAATAAATGATCATGGGTATCAATGACGGAAAGATCTCCCATATTAAAACCAATGGATAACAAGGCCCAAGTTAAGGCTCCCATGATAACGGCAGGAACCGTTTTATCCAGTTTCAGTGGATGCTCAAAAACAATGGCTATGTATCCTAATATAAAGACGAGTACTACAGCTGCAAACATTATAACGTAAAGTTTAAAGAAGAAAAATAACCAGAACAGGGAAATTTACACTAATTCAATCTCAGCACCTTTCGGTTTACAGCAAAAAAGCGATTTAGTTTCAAAATTTATGCTGCAACAAGGCTACAACTTAATGATAATCCAATTCTTATTTCTCATAATACACCTTTCCCCGCTTCGGCAAGCGAATTCGGGCACAAATATAAAATTTATATCATTACTTTACGGTTAAAGGTTGATATTTTCGCAAAATATTGGTTATAAGGTGATTGGAATAGGTATTTCAACAGAATTTATACCCACTCAAAAGCTATACTTCTAACAAAAAACACAAATCACTTGCATTTAAAACCAAATTCATTTATACTTGCATCAGTAAAAAATATTTCAATCAACACATTTTACTAGATTCCCTATTTTTTAGGGTCAAATTCACGGCACTTGCATGCAACCGTGATGCTTGTAGGTATGTAAATCATACCTTGTATTCTTTTATGCCTATGATGGTTGATAAGGGCAGCCGGAGGTATGTTAATATAATGCGCCAAGGAAAAACTTGGCGGCGCCTGCCTGTACAAGTGTACACGCAGACAGGGCGGAGGTTTCTGGGCGGGTCCCACCCTTCAAATGCCATAATTCTGCGCCCTATTCACATACAAATAAAAAAATATCAAATATACTGCAAACATTCTCTATAACCCATCTTTAAAAAATCGCATAATCTGCTGCTCATGCCAGAAGTATTCCTGAAAATTAAAACAAGAAACGAAACCGACATGACCACCATAGGAAGGCGCTTCGAATAAGAAATTTTTATTTGCCTTGGCTTCTTTGTACGGAAAACAAGCCTCGCCAAAGAAAGGATCATCTACCGCATTAATTAAATAGGCCGGAATTTTTATATTGGGCAAAAACTGCTTGCAACTACAACGGGTATAATAATCCTTAGCATCCTTAAAACCATTAGCCGGAGCTGTAACGGCACCGTCGTAATCAAAAAAATCTTTTGCGCTTTGGATAGCATCTATCGAAAGTGGCGCATCCGGATGTTTCTCTTTTTTAGCAATCGCCTTTACTTTCAATGTTTTCAAAAACCGCCTCAGATAAATACCACCAAACGCATTTCCAATAACTTCGGCAGCACTTTCCAAACTACAAGGCACTGACACTGCTGCAACGGCTTTTACTTCAGAAGGCAAATTACTACCACATTCCCCAGCATACTTTAAGGTGATATTGCCACCAAGACTGAAGCCGACAACCCTGATTTCTGCATACCCAAAATCACCAATCAATTTGTCCACGACATAAGATAAATCATCTGACTTCCCACTATGGTAAGAATAATAGTTCCGGTTGTCTTCTTCTGAACAGCCCCGCAAATTCAAGGCGACAGCATCCCAGCCATGTGCATTAACTGCCCTAACAATTCCTTTAACATAATGCCCTTCAGAACTCCCCTCCAAACCATGAATAACGACAACAATACTCCGGCTATTTCTCATGGAGAAATCCAGATCAAGAAAATCATTATCTTCGGTTTCGATACGTTTTCTTTGGTAAGTAACTTCCTTTATCGTTCTGAAAAATTTAGGAATAATGGTATTGGTATGCCCATTACGGAAAAGCAATGGTGGGAGATATGAAGATTGTAAGATTGGCATTACACAACATTTTATTTACAGATCAACTAAATCGTACCCCCAAAAACCTTCCCTGATAGCAAGCTGAATCTCATCCCCCTTTTCCTTATTTGGGAATTTCGGAACAGGAGATTTAATCCGTTCAAATTGACCATTTCTGACAAAGAAGATAAAATATCCCTCCACCGTAGGCTCTTGCCCCTCTATTATCCCAAAACGACTCGCACCGTATGGTTCTTCCTGTATAAATTCAAATGTAGTCATTCAGAG
>JAHDGC010000181.1:5838-10736 GCA_020627865.1 Saprospiraceae bacterium
CCGCCAATAGTCGATTGCTCATAGTGCCCAACAAAGGAACAATTAAAATGGTAAGCACCAGCGCCATAATAAAATACTGTGTCTTTTCCAACAATTCATCCGCATAACGAGTCGCAAGATAACCAAGACCACAGCCGATTAAGACACCGACAACAACAGAGCGACCAATCAGGCTACTCACCTCAAATGTACGGCTGATGAAGCTGAATTCAATGGCGTATAAAACGATAAAGAGAAACACCAGAAATACGCCCATTAAAACCTTAAAAACATCTGACTTCATTCTACAATATATTTAGGTCGTTTCAAACTGTAGCTTTGCAAAACTATTGTAAGCACCATCATCAATCAGACTCAAATCCTCGTGTGTTCCTTGCTCAACAACCACTCCTTTATCAATAACAAATATACAATCCACATCTCGAACGGTGGCCAGTCGGTGTGCAATAATAATAGAAGTTCGACCTTCCATCAAGGTATAAAGTGCATCTTGGACTACCTTTTCGGATTCGGCATCAAGGGCAGAGGTGGCTTCGTCCAACAACAAAATAGCTGGATTTTTCAATAATGCTCTTGCAATAGCGATTCTCTGTTTTTGCCCTCCAGAAAGTTTAACCCCACGTTCTCCGACAATGGTGTCAAACCCATCGGGAAAAGACTCGATAAATTCCATAGAGTTAGAAAGCCTAGCTGCTTCTTCAATTTCTGCCTGCGAAGCATCCGGTTTCCCATAAAGAATATTTTCTCGGATCGTCCCGCCAAACAACAAGACTTCCTGCGGTACAATGGCAATATTCTCCCGAAATTGCTTTAGATCATAATCGTAAATATTCGTACCATCTACATAAATTGCGCCCTCATCAATTTTATAAAACTGAAGCAGCAATTGCATGATCGTAGATTTCCCTGCACCACTTGTCCCGACCAATGCTACCTTTTGCCCTGCCTCAATCTTTAAATCAAGCCCTTTCAATACCGCAACATCTGTTCGGGTAGGATAGCTAAAATGTACTTTCTTAAATACTATGGCACCCTCAAATTTTCCTGCGGGTTCATCTCCTCGATGAGCTTGTTCCGGCTCCGGAATCGTCACTAGAATTTCGCGGATACGTTCCGTTGCTCCGACAGCTGATAAAATTTCACTGTAAAAGTTTCCGAGACTGGCAATTGCCGCACCAAGAATAGCCGTATAAGAGACGAAGGAAACCAGCTGTCCCGCAGATATCGTGTTATCCTGAATCATTACCGCGCCTTGCCAAATGATAAAAAACAAGGCCCCGAATAACATGGTTATGATAAAGACAGAAAAAATAGCACGACTCTGGGCAAATTTCAAGGCAATTTTTACAACGCCTTGAATACTCGATACATAACGATCTAACTCATACTGTTCATTGGTGAAAGCTTTTACCGTATTTACTGAATGCATGGTTTCACTCAATACAATATTGGTTTCGGCCAAAGCTTTCTGACGCTTCCGAGATAACCGCCGAACATAGCGACCAAAAAACATGGCTCCGACCACGATAACCGGAAACGTCAATAACATGATAAATGCAAGCCGAGGCGTGGTTAGTCCCAAAAATAAAATCCCGACAATCAGCACAATAATCTGGCGAACAAACTCTGCCAAGATGATAGAAAAAACACTATATAATTTTTCCACATCTGCCGTCAAGCGGGAAATTAATTCCCCTACCCTGTTTTTTTCAAAAAAAGCAATTGGTAAATTAATCAAACGAGCATACAAAGCTTTTCGAATATCAGCAATACCGCGCTCACTAACATTCGCGAAAAGGATCACCCGAAAATAAGACAAGGTACCCTGCATTACTAAGACTCCTAGCAATATCCATCCGGCATCCTTGAGGTCAATGTTCATAGGGGCAGTTCCCTGTGCGATGTCTACCATTAAACCCGCAAGGTAAGGAAACAGCATAAATACCATGCTGGACAAAAACAGGAGGAGTAATCCACCAATAAAATACCAGCGATAAGGTTTGATAAACTCAAAAACCTGAAGAGCCTGAAGGAGCGTTTCCTTATCCAGCTTCACATTATCCGCTTCCTCACTTGTTGTTTTTTTATATCTGGCCATTAACTTGATTCTAAGATTAAAATATGTTCATCCTTTAAATAAATTGTCATGATAATTCTTTAAAAGATTTCCCGACATCATTGCAAGATCGAATTTTCCCCTTTCTTTTCTCCCTATACAAAAAGCAATCAACTGCTTCTTTACAAGAAAGGCAAAATTACAAGAATATAACCAAAATCAATAGTTAAAAGTTGTCTAATCTTCAATATAGATTACAAACTTGCCTTTCAACACTCAAGACACCCCACAAATCATATACAAATAATTATTTTATTAATATTTTTTTATCGCCAAGTCCGCACGCTTTATATTTGGCACAATATTTGTTTTCGCTAATATGTATTGTTTTTGCTAACATGCTGTCAAACACCTAACACACTAAATTTCATAACAAAAAAGCTAATACACACTATAACAAATAAAATATACATAAGAAAATTCCACACCATTGATACATCCTGTATAAGACTATACTTAGCAAATTTTAACCCGTGGAAAAATAAGTATGCGACCAAAGTAATTGGCGTATCCGTTTAAAATGAACTCTTGATTTTCATGGTTATTCTTGGCCATAAAAAACAATTGAGTACCTAACTACATCCTGATTGCATCCCCACTGTGCAACATGTAAATATTATCCGACAATAATATTTACAAAAATGGCTACAAGATAGCTTGTCTTCAAGGACTGTTATTTTGCGGCATATTTTGCAATGTACTTATCCACGAAAAAATTATACATCCTAATTGAATTTATCAACAGGCTATTTACTGTATGTGTGAAAAATAGCCTAAAACATTTTAATTTATGAGACAATATAACAAACCCTATGCTGGCATTTTTTTGACTTTACTTTTTGTAAGCTTAAACAATTGGGCAATAGCACAACCATGTAACCCCATCTGCCCCGCCACAAATCCACCCAACACTTTTCTCCACATCGCTTCAAGTGACCTCTGGTGTGTCTATGATTATGCTGGCGAGTGCTGTCTTTCAAGTGGGGGAGCTTCAAGCGCACTTCCACTACCTGTTGAATTAGGCACATTTAAGGCCATACAGAAAGATAAAACCATCGAAGTATACTGGGAAACTTTTTCGGAAGTTAACAATGATCGCTTCCAATTACTATCAAGTCAAAATGGCCAAGATTTCGAGATGATTGCTAACATTAAAAGTGCAGGCAACCGAAACACGCACCAAAGCTACCTGTTCACAGATCAGACACCACGGCCCGGCACCAATTACTATATGCTCGTCCAGAAAGATTTTGACGGAACAGAAAGCTATTCCAAAATTATCTCCGCCGACTTCAACAATGGAAAAGCAATAGAAATGACAAGCGTAGTACTTGCAGGAGACCTAGCCCAACTGGAGATATATGCCCAAGATGACACTAATGTGCAAATGCTGTTATCTGACATGACGGGAAAAGTGCTCGTGCATAAATCCATTGCGCTCCAAAGTGGTTCAAACCATCTAGAATTTATACTTCCAGCTTCTGGAATGTACATCATAAACTTATACAACGAAGCAATTCGATTGACAGAAAAAATGCTGAAGTAAGTAGTAAGCATTGTTCGTGGAAAGACAGAGTGAACTGAAAAGTTAGTTCACTTCTGTTTTTTTTACAAAAAAATTAAACGCTGCATAACACTATGCAGTCTTTCAATCCAACACTCGCGCAATAATCCTCCACAAAGGAAGGAAAGGAATGACTTCAAGAGACATATTATAACCTAGGCCGACAGGATATTGCTCCAGATTTTCAAGTTGTTTCGCGGCCATACTTTCCAAAGTAGCCAGCTTAAAATCTGCACGCGGCATCATGCACAATATCCGCATAAACCACCTTGCCCTTTTCATCAAAAAGTAGGCTTCTAAAACCTTCCGGGTTCTTCCCTTCAGGTTTTTAAAGTTTTGATAGGCCCCTGCCCCGTCATAAAGCTCGGTGGCTAATGCTTCTTCACTGGTATGTACTCTTGATTGAATTAAGCTGATCAAGTCTCCGGGGCGTCCTCCGATACACCGCAATAAACTGGGTTCAATGTTTGAAATGTAAAATTCTAGGCGTTTCATTTTCTTTAAAGGTTTGGTTTTTATTTTATTGATTTTAAATATATTATAGTTTTCCTGCTTCCTTTATTGATGTTTCAGGTCTGATTTTTTTCCTCATTTTTACGTGCCCATCTAGGCATGTATTGTCGCTAAATTTATAAGCATTATTCAAACTAAATTTTATTATGATGAAAAAATTAAAAAAATTTCAAGCAAGCGAAAAAATTACGGTTATCTCCAAATCCCAAACCCGCACAATCAAGGGTGGCATTTTCATTGTTGAAGATATAAGCGTGGTTTAATCGCTCCTAAAAAAGTATAAAACATTAGTCTCACAAACAGCGTGTTCTATAACTTTGCATTTACAAGATAAGAAAATCCCGAAAAACTGAGGCATCTTTTCGCGGTTTTTCGGGTGCCTTTTTATTTATATTTAAAAATCAAATAAGTCATTTTTCTTACTGAAAATTCAGGCATGATTTAAAACCTAATAAAAACAGATTATGAAAAAATTAAAAAAGTTTACAGGAACAAAAAAAATCACTACTATCTCCAAACCTAAACTCCGAAAGATTAAAGGCGGCATTGTCATTTATGAAGATATAAGCGTGCTTTAATCGCTCCCGAAAAATATAAAACACAGGTCTCGCAAACAACGTGTTTCATAACGTTACATTTACAAGATAAGGAAATCCCGAAAAACTGAGGCATCTTTTCGCGGTTTTTCGGGTGCCTTTTTATTTA
>JAHDGC010000182.1:0-1833 GCA_020627865.1 Saprospiraceae bacterium
GGTATGTGGATAAAACCCGTTTTCATAAAATCAGGGATCTTTCTTCGGAAAGTGAAACGGTTCAGCTTAAAGGCATTGTCCGACGGTTGGACAATAAGGGGGAAGGCCGTGGCAAGCGATTGGTTGCGCGGTTACGGGACGATACAGGTGCCATTGATCTGGTGTGGTTTCGCGGCATCAACTGGATGTCGAAATCGTTGAAAGTTGGGGAGGAGTATATTGTGTATGGCAAGATTAATGCGTACAATGATTTCCTGAGTATCCCTCATCCAGAAATTGAACTGGTGAGTTCGTTAAATAAGGAAGAGCAGTCTCGTTTAGGGCCAGTTTATCCCAGTACAGAAAAACTAAACAATAAAGGATTAGAAGCTCGGGGGCGACGACGCATCATAAAAGCCCTGATCGATAAACTCCGGCCATCTGATATTCCCGAAAATTTTCCAAGTTATTTGCTTGCCCAAGGGAAATTCATTTCTCGCTACCAAGCTATACGTGCGATTCACTTGCCCAAATCTGAAGAGGACTTGGCAGCCGCTCGACATCGATTAAAGTTTGAGGAATTGTTTTTCCTCCAACTGCGCTTGCTCCAATTGCGCAATACTCGTAAAGATGCCATCAAGGGCTACACCTTCGAGAAGGTTGGCGATCATTTTCATACTTTTTACAAAGAAAAAATACCCTTTGAACTTACTGGGGCACAGAAAAGAGTGGTCAAGGAAATCCGTAGGGACTTGGGTGCTGGTGTGCAAATGAATCGGCTTTTGCAAGGGGATGTCGGTAGCGGGAAAACGATGGTTGGCCTGATGTGCATGTTGCTTGCCTTGGACAATGGATTTCAAGCTTGCATGATGGCACCAACGGAGATCTTGGCGCAGCAACATATGCAATCCATTTCAGAATATGTATCCGGCTTGGATATCCGGGTCGAACTTTTGACAGGTTCTGTAAAAGGAAAAAAGCGACAGGCCCTTTTGGATGAACTCGCCCTAGGAACAATTGATATTTTAATTGGCACCCATGCCTTGATCGAAGATCCGGTTGTCTTTAAAAATTTGGGCTTGGCCATCACGGATGAGCAGCACCGATTTGGCGTTGCGCAACGGGCAAAGTTGTGGAAAAAAAACAAGCCGTACCCGCCGCATATTTTGGTAATGACCGCCACACCGATTCCTAGAACATTAGCCATGACCTTATATGGAGATTTGGATGTTTCGGTGATTGATGAGTTGCCACCGGGGCGAAAGGAAGTCAAGACCATTCATTGGACGGAGAATCATCGTTTGCGGGTTTTTGGTTTTATGAAAGAACAAATTGCTTTGGGGCGGCAAGTTTATGTCGTTTATCCTTTGATTGAAGAATCGGATAAACTGGATTTGAAAAATGTAGAAGAAGGCTACGAATCTATCTCACGAGAGTTTCCCTTACCGGACTATAAAATCAGTATCGTGCATGGGCGGATGAAACCTAAAGATAAGGATTTTGAGATGCAAAGATTTGTGAAAGGAAAAACCCAGATCATGGTGGCCACGACGGTGATTGAGGTTGGGGTCAATGTACCAAATGCTTCCGTGATGGTGATTGAAAACACGGAGCGGTTTGGTTTGTCTCAACTGCACCAGCTTCGGGGAAGGGTTGGTCGGGGAGCAGATCAGTCCTTTTGCATTTTGATGTCGAGCTTCAAACTAACAACAGAAGCACGTTCTCGGATACGGACGATGGTAGATTCTACGAATGGCTTCGATATTGCGGAGGCGGATTTGAAGTTGCGTGGACCGGGGAACATGGAAGGAACACAGCAAAGTGGGATTTTGAATTTTAAGATTGCGAATTTGG
>JAHDGC010000182.1:1843-10727 GCA_020627865.1 Saprospiraceae bacterium
GGATGGACAGGTGTTGCAAAAGGCACGGGAGATGGCCTCGTTGATTTTGTCGGAAGACCCTAAGTTATTGTTGGCCAAAAATGCACCGATGAAAAATTATATGGATAAGCATATGAAGCAGTTGAGGGGTTGGGGGAAGATTAGCTAGGCGGTTATTTATATAGAGCTAGACCGGTTTGGGTTTCAAATTCTACTAACAGGTTTAAGAAATCAAACCTATTCATCACTGATTTTTTTTCTGCTTTAATGACCTCAAACTCTGCTACTAATGCCTCTAGTTCAGAAACTTTCCCGACCTTGAACCTTTTTGAAACTATATCGAAATTTGATTTTGCATTTTCAAGCTGAACGAGCGAATGATTGTATATTTCATATGCCATCTCTAAGCGATAATAAGTATCCAGAGCTTGATGCACCATATTATCCAACGTTTTTGCTTGTTTAGCGGCGAGTAACTTCTGACCAACCAAGTTATCCTTCTTGCGATACTTCGTTTGGGGAGCATATAAAGTCATTTTAAATCTAAGCGCACCAATAATCAAAAAGTTATCTCCAGAGAAACTAAAGTCATTATCTTGATAACCCAGCCCTAGCCGTAAATACACTTGAGGCATATAATAACGTTCAATAGACTCTTGCTTCAATTCAAGCTGTTTCTGATGATAGTCATATACCAAAAGCTCCCCTCTATTGTTTTCAATGGCTGTTTTTATTTCTGCAATGGATTTAGCCCCAAAAGATATTTCTATATCTTCTATTTTATCTTCAATTATTGCATCTAAAGGTTTTCCCAACATATTATTCAAACTAGCTTGGGCTCTATTCTGTTCTGATTGGTTTTTCTTAAACTCCAATTCTAAACTTGCTTTTTCTAACTCAGAGGATAACAAAACTTCTCGCGTAATTTTCTCTCGTTTATAGAGGTTTTCAACAACCCTAAGTTTTTGTTCTAGCACATCAAGCTGGCTTAGAATAATATCCTCTAATACTTTTGCTTTGTAAAAACTATAGTAAGTATTAATGGCCTCTTCTGTTTTGTACTCTTTCAGTATTTCCAGCTCTGTTTTCTTTATATCCATTTCATATTCCTTATGCTGTATATCTTTTTTAAGATTCAAATTATACAAAGGCATATCCACTTCTATTCCTGTAAATAATTCTGTTCTTCTAGTGAAGTATATTTTTTCATTATCTATTGTAGAAAATGTAGGAAGTGATACGGCACTAGGATTCAACTGAAGCAAGGATTGATTTAAACTATTGAGACTGTTATATATGGGATTCATCAAATCACCAAGCGGCAAGTCAATAGAACGACCTCCACGAGCCAGAGAGTAAGTGCCATTCAAATTAACCGCAGGCAAATAATTCGCCTTAGCCAACTTTAATGCAACTCCTGCCTTATCATATGTCAATAGTTCCTCTTGAAAAAACTTGCCATTTTCTAGTGCTTCTTGGATATATTTTTTGAGTGTTATTTGTGCAGATATATGTTCAATAATAAAAAAAGAACATAGCACCAAAAGGGCATTTTTCATGGTATGCAATTTTGATTTAAAAAACTTTTTACAAAAACTAACGATCATTTGCCACTGTATCCCTTGTCAGCAAATCGAACAAAACAGGAACAGTCAAGAGTATAAAGACAGTTGAAGTAATAAGCCCCCCAATTATGGCATACCCCATCGGTGACCAAAGCTGACTGCCGGATAGTGTAATG
Organism: Saprospiraceae bacterium; assembly: GCA_020627865.1. Classification (GTDB taxonomy): domain Bacteria; phylum Bacteroidota; class Bacteroidia; order Chitinophagales; family Saprospiraceae; genus JAHDGC01. The sequence continues at coordinate 3,564 of JAHDGC010000182.1, forward strand.
GGTAAAAGGCCAAGGATAGTGGTCGTAGTCGTTAACAAGATTGGCGTAAACCTGCTGTTAGCTGCCATTTTTATCGCTTCTTCTTTGTGCTTACCTTCCTCCATCAAGCGATTAGCAGCATCTACGAGAATGATAGAATTATTAATCGCAATACCGATGAGGCTCGTCATCCCAATAAAGGCCGTAAAGGAAAAAGAAACGCCAACAAACAACAATATAAATACAGATCCAATTATAGCCAAGGGCAATGCCACAAAGACGATTAATGTTTGTTTAATAGATTTAAATTGGATGACCAGAATTGCGAGAATTAAGAACAAGGCGATAAAAGCTGCAAACCCTAAATCTTGAAAAGAACTTTTCTGTTTTTCAACATCTCCTTTAAATTCATAACTGTAGCCATTACCCCAGTTCAAGGTATCCATGTCGACCCTAAGCTCACCAATCAAATCGCCTAGAGAGACGCCCTTTATATTTTCCCCGGAAATTGAAGCGACTCGTTTTGCATCCAAGTGGTTAATCTCTTCCTGCACCTGTATATATTCTAACTTTGCCAGTTGCCTCAAGGGGATAAAATGCCCAGTATTAGATTGTACAAATATTTCATCGAAATCAGAAACCGTAAACTTCCCTACATCCCCCAAACGCAAGACAACATCATAATCCTTCTTAGCAAAATCGGTAAAAGTCATTATTTTTCTCCCCATTAAATAGGTTTGTACCGTTTTATTAATCGCTAGTTTAGAAACACCAAGGGAAGCAGCCTTGACATGATCTACGACCAAGTTCATATTAACATTCTCCCCATACATTGAATTATTAATATTAATTACCTTTCCGTTATCTTCCAAGATTTGTGTTATCTTCCCAGCATATGCTTGCAGCTTTTTAAGATTATCTCCAAAGATCTTAACAACAACCGGTGCTTCCGACGGCGGCCCCTGAACGAACTCTTTTACCCTAATATCTATGCCCTTAAATTCTTTCAACCGATCTCTCAACCGATCTAGGAAAGGGTAAAATCCGTAAGGATCGTATTCTTGTAAAATCACAAAAAATTCCCCATAGTTTTCAGCATAGTTAGGTGCGCCAGAATTGTAATATATCTTAGGATGCCCATGCCCTGTATTTCTTACAATATTCTTAACTTCTTCAAATTCGCCCAACGCCAATTCCACCTGATCCAGATCACGTTCTAGTGCTGCCAGATTATTTCCTTTGGGTATCGTGACCCCGACCCTAAAAAAAGGCTTCTCAGCTTTTGGGAAAAAACTAATTCCAACTAGCGGAATGATATATAAAGCAACAAGAAATATAAGCAATACCAAAACCAGATTCGTAATCCTATAATTCATAACAGTAGCAAGCAGCTTACCATAAACGTCCCTGTTTAACTCATGCAACTTTTCACCTAAAAAAGTTTTCTTCCCAGCTTGATTTGGATTCAAAAACATACTGGCTAAACAAGGTATTACCGTAACGGCAATAATGAAAGATGCAGTCAAAGTAAAAATCACTGTCATTGGTAATGCCCATATGAAATCTCCAGTAGAACCGGGTATAGCTAAAAGCGGAACAAATGCAAATATGGTCGTCAGGGTTGCACTTCCGATAGGGATAATCAACTCTTTTGTTCCCACAATTGCAGCCGTCAATCGACTATCACCAAAAAGGTCAATACGCCTGTTTATATTTTCAATGATTACAATAGAATTATCAACCAATAACCCAAGCGAAACAATAAATCCAGCGATAGATATTTGGTGCAAGCCAACGTTCCAAAAACTTAAGCCCCAGAAGCTTGCCATAATAGATAGTGGGATAGCAATTCCTACAAACAATGCAGACCGAAAACCGATCAACAAATAAATAATGATAATTACCAATACTACCGCTTGGCACAAATTGATTAAAAACCCATTAATTCGTTTTTCTACACTCTGGGATTGATCAAAAATCGGAACAATCTCAATGTCTTTATGGATTAAATCGTAAGATTCCTTTTTATCTTTAATCGCCTGCGTAATATCAAAAATTTTATAATCACTTTTCATGAATATATCCATTAATACGCAGGGCTTTCCATTAAAGCTAGCCCTCCACTGCTGATCTTCATAACCGAAAAACACCGTTGCTACATCCTGAAGTAAAATCACTTGATTTCCTACATTCTTAATTGGGGTATTCCTGATTTCCCCTATAGTTTCATAACCGCCCGATGTCTGGACATTAAATACACGGTCAGATTGCCTCAAAGTCCCTCCCGGAATTATACTGTTACTCCCTTTTAATACCTGTTCTATTTGTGCAATTGAAATATGCAATTGTGCCATACGTACAGGATCAAGTTGAATTTGTAACTCCTGTCTCGGCAATGCATTATATTTCACACTTTTTACACCATCAATTTTTCTGATAATTTCTCCAAAGACTTCACCTTCTTCCTCCATATTAGCATAACTTGACGAAGCGGAAAAAAGAGCGTATTGGATAATAGGAACCGTTTTGGTTGAAGCTTTCCTAACTTTTATATCATAAATTTCATCGGGGAGGGTTCCCCGAATTCGATTGAGTTGATGTAGAACTTCCTGGTATTTATCCTCAGGATCGGATTCATGTTTAAATGAAATTACAAACGTTGCAACACCATTAGCAAACGAGGAAGTAAACTCTTTCAGGTCTTCCAATTCCAAGATTGCTTTCCCTAGAGGCTCTCCAATCTGGCTTTCCAAGTCCAAAGAAGTAGCGCCAAGGTAAACAATATTCACAACAATTCTAGGCACATCAATCATAGGGTCCTCTGACTGTGGAGCCATTAGAAAACTAAATCCCCCTAGGACAAAAAGCATTATGGACACGATAATCGTGAATTGATAATTTTTGATTGAGAAAGTCGTTATATCCATCGTCTTAAAACAATCTTAAAGGCCTTACTTTTTGTAATTTTTTACTTCCTGACCATCAACAATTCGCCATTATCCAGACCATTACTAATTAACAAATTGTCATCAATAATCTTATATATATCAATGCTTCTTTTGACGGGTCTGTTGTTTTCTGCAATAAAAACTTCTCCCGTCAATCCATTACCAGAGAGTAAAGCATTCACCGGAATCTTGACTAAGGCCATATTTAGGGTAGTCACAACCTTCACTCTAGCAAACATCCCCAGCGATAAATCAGAAAGATCAGCATCGGGCAATAATTTTATCTTAACCTTATAAGTTCCTGTTTTAGGATCTGGTAGAACACCTTTCTCCTCAACAATACCAGAAAACTGTTTTTGGGGAAAAGCATCAAAAACAATGCGGGCAGAATCTCCCAACCTGACATGCAAAAAATCGCGGTCTATAATCCCAGCTTCTATAGCATAACGCTTACCCTGTCTGCCGAATTGAACCACAGGCTGAAACGGGCGAACCAATTCCCCAGCATGTGCAAGAACTTGCAGGATCTGACCATCTTGTGGTGCTTTAATTTGTAGGTTAGTATTATTAACCTCAATAGCATTAACTTTCGAGCGGCCAAGCTCTACCCCAACTTCAGCCTCGATAACTTTAGCTCGCATATTTTCGAGCGTAAACTTGGCCTTATCCACATCTTCTTGTGATGCCGCTTTATCCTCATATAAATTGACCACGCTCTTATAAGCTTCCTTAGCATTCTCCAAAGCCAACAATGCATTTTCTTCTACAACCTTTGCTTTTTTCAAACCCAACTCGGCCTGCTCCTCTCTTAAAGAAATGGTTTCGTCATAAATTTCTGCAAGAACAGCCCCTTTACGAACACTGCTGCCCTCACTCAAAATACCATCTCTAATTTTGCCTCCCATAGGAAAACTCAACATAAAATCATTACTAAGAGCAAGTGTACCACTCGTTGTCAATTCAATGGTATGTGTACTTGACTTTTGAAGTTCGATTTTATCAAAAAGTACTTCTTCCTTTTGCTGCTCCTTAAACGTAGGAGCAGGCGAGATAGGATCAGCCCCACAGCCCGCCAATAACAGTATACCTCCAAAAAGAAAGGTTCTCCCAATCAAGTATTTCCCATACAATACATTTGTCAATTTACTTTTACTAGCGTGTGCACACATGGTTGAATATATTTTCCAGCAGATTCCTGTATCGGAACAATTACACCCCCAACAATTTGTTATTACTTCTAGATGGCAACACCTCCTTTAATCCTCCATCTTCCATTTTACACAAAACATCTGCAAATTGATAATACCGATCATCATGGGTAATGGCAATTATAGTTTTCCCTTCTGCCGCGAGTATCGGGATAACTTCCTGATAGAATTTTTTACGGAAAAAAGGATCCTGATCTGCTGTCCATTCATCCAGAACTAGAACAGGATAATCCCGCAAAAGGGTAACGATTAAAGCAAGTCGCTTACGCTGTCCAGAAGAAAGATTAATCGTCGAAAATTTTGAGCCATCAAATTGAACTTTATCTTCTAATTCAAACAGTCTGAGATATTTCGCGATCTTTTCCGTATCTACAGTTTTCAGGCCATATAATTCTTCAAACAAATAAACGTCGCTAAATACAGCACCAAAGATAGTATAAAAATCAGTATAATCCTGTTGTTGTAGCAGTTTTCCATCTACCAAAATTTCTCCTGCACTTTGTTGATATAATCCGAGCAGGGTATAAATGAACGTGGTCTTACCACTTCCGTTTCCTCCGTGAATAAAAAACACCGATCCTCGATTAATTTCCAGATTTACTGGACCCATCCGAAAAGGCTTGTCCATAGATTTCTCCAAGTACGTATATTCCATACCCTTGATCTCAATCTTTGAGAAATCATGCAGCCACCTGTTCTTAGCTGAAACTTTTAAAATTCTTGATTTTGATTTAAGGAGCGTTAATAAATGGGTTATTTTTTTTGCGGAGATATTAGCACGGCTGATATTTGGAATGACGTTCAGACTCACCTCAATAGGTCGAATAATATAGAGCATTATAAAGGCATAATTTACAATTGTGGCGATTGGCACATCCATAAATAGCGGCATTAAAGTAAGCAATCCTCCTAAATATATAAAGAGCAAAAACTGCCCTATGAGTTTATTATGTACTAGACCGATCAGCCCTTCACTATTATGCATCACATTTTGGTTGCTAGTTGTTTTTATTTTTTCCTGAAAAATTTCCGCCCCTATTTCTGGGGCAAGTTTTATTTCCTTGAAACCATCCGTAATATCTCGGACAAACTTAATGAAGCGATCTTCTTCCTCCCGTGCCTGAGCCAGTTGCCCCTGCACCCTGCGATTACTATGCCAATATACGGCTACTCCTACTCCCAAAAAAGCAAATAACACTAAGATGGCAAAAATGGAAAGGTAGCCAAGGTAACAAAAGCAAAAAAGAACGGTTACAATCGAATTCGAGACTTGAATGATGTGTAGAAACGATTCAGAAATAATTACGGTATCTTGCGTAAGTGTCGTGATAACTTCGGAACGATTTTTCACAGAACTATGATAATCTGTTTCCAGCAATTGCGCTATAATCTCAAGCCGAAGTTTATGGATCACACCTTGCGCATAGCGAATTAGCTTGACGGCAAGAATTTTATTAAAATAAATATAAGCCAACAACAAAACCGAGTAAACGGTTATATATTCGACAAGGTTCGTATCCCAAGTACCGCTTACTGTCTGATTGATTTGATGCACGACCACAATCAATAAACCAGCATTGGAAAGCCCCGCAAAAATACTCAGCAATAAAAACCAAAAGTATCTTTTACCAGCCATGCTAAACATCAAACGAAATAGACTCATATGCTAAGATTGTTTTTTTTGAATTAAATTGAGGTACCGCAAGGTACAGTACCCAGTAGAAACTCCTTTGTTATTCCTTCGCATGCATACCCTTTTCGAGCATAAAACCGCCCTTCCCTAGGCAACATTACAACGGATGCCACGGTCTCACTTCTCTTAATATTTCCCTCAGCATGAGCGCAGATACCGACAGGATAAAGAAAATGACTAGAAAACATATCGAATAGAGCCGTTGGAGCAACCATGCCTTCATTTTTACTCAAAAAATCTTTCATAAACTCAAGTCGTTTTATAGAAGAGTTTTTGCTAAAAATATTAATACAATCTTCTGAAACAATGGCCGGATTCAAGTAATGATTGGTGTGTAATACCGAATCGGATTCCGTAACTTTCACTTTATTAGCCGTCATTTCTACATTGACCAAGCTTTCACGATCCATTATCGTTAAACTCCTAGAAGAGCTTCTACAAAGTGTTTTAATTTGCCCCAAGCAGGCTTCCACAGAAGAAAATTCTAACAATTTACGCACTAAAAGATAAGGAGAAATTCCAACTTGCCAATCTTTCGACAAAACCATATTTATCCCTATGGCCAATCCCCTATCATTCATACCTAAATAACCTAGTAAGCCCATAAAAGTATACATCAAAATTTCAGGACAATTTTTATCGCCCTTGATTCTTAGCATGGTGCCTAAGTTAGCCATATTGCCATTCAAATCTATGGTCTGCCCAATAAATGATGGGGAGCCACCAAGCTGCGCTATCGTACTGCAATCCTCTGCATCGCTTGCAGGTTCCTGATAATTAATAATTTCTCTCCTGTATTGCAAAAGGATTGCTTCATATAATTCAATTTCAGCTCCTTTGGCTAAGCCTTTGATTTCTTCATAAATCGAAGGGATTTCCTCAAGGGTTACTGCTCCATACATTTCACAAAGGGTTCTTATTTTTGCTTCCGTAAGTTGTTGATTTCTAAGCAAATTCACTCTGGCAAAATCATCGGCTAGAAATGCCCTGATCTCCTTACCAAACCTTTTCCCATAAGTAAGCCCCCGTTCAAAAGCTGTCCCTTCTAATATAATTTCCGGCAATCCCATATTATTTTTTTACAATATTTTTTCAGATAAAATTAAACGTAAATTATAAAAACAACGCCCCTCACTCCCCTTCATCCCCAAGGCCTTACCTGAGCGCAAGCATATGATGCACAACTTCTACTGGTTCTTTTGCTCCATAACTGCGCATAACTTGTACACTTTGTTAATTCCTCATTCCTTACTTAAATTACAAGGTGCTAATGTTTTGTAAATTAAATTCTTGGCAATAATTTTTGTTTATACCGTAGAGACGCGATGCATCGCGT
>JAHDGC010000183.1:0-2594 GCA_020627865.1 Saprospiraceae bacterium
GGGCATCGGCGAGGCTTTTTAACGCAGTATAATGGAAAAAGATGACGTCAACATGAGTAATTTATTATTTTAATTTGCCTTAAACAACTTCTAATGTTAAATTGCAAACCCTTCAACGCTTGTCGTTGGAGGGTTTGCTTTTTTGGTAAACCACAAGACGATAGGAGAATTGTTTGCGTATAATGTGCGACGAATTGTTTAACTTAGCATATTGAAATTGACAAACTATTTTACAAATGAAGAATGCTACCTTAAACCTTATATTTTTACTCTACTTCTCTTTTCATCTTTCGGGACAAACATCGCTGGATTTAGAACCTTGCGGTACGCCTGCCATTAAATCAGAATGGCTCCAACAATATCAGGCTGCCCCGGAACAATATTATCGGGGAGCAGGGGAGATTTTATATGTCCCGTTAACTGTACACAGTATCGGGAGTGATGCTGGTACGGGACACATGAAGTTTATTTATATTCTGGATGCATTGTGTATTTTGAATGATGACTTTATAGATAGTGATATTCAATTCTATCTAGAAGGAGATATTGTTATGCATAATAATTCTTATTGGTATAATCATGATTGGGATGGTGGTACGGAAATGATGAATACTACCCGTGTAGAGCATACCGTGAATTGCTACATTGTCAATGATCCGGCAGGGACTTGCGGATATGCTTGGTGGAACAGTGTCGCATTGGCAAAATCCTGTATTTCCAATGGTGACCACACTTGGGCGCATGAACTTGGGCATCACCTTTCCTTGCCCCATACTTTTTTCGGTTGGGAAGGGGTGGATTATGATAATGAAACCGTTACACCTTTATCTACAGATTCAGGAATCCCCGTTGAAACAATGGATGGTGAAAATTGTCATCTGGCCAGTGATGGTTTTTGCGATACACCACCTGATTATCTCAGTTATCGGTGGGGATGCAATAGTGGTATGAGTACTGTAGAGCAGATAGACCCGAATGGCGTACCCTTTTATTCGGATGGTAGCTTTTTTATGTCTTATGCTTTTGATAATTGTTCGAGCCGGTTTTCTGAGGAACAAAATGACGCCATGCGAGCCTATTTATTCGATGTGGAACCCGATTTATTGGAAAATCAAAATCCACTGCCGGAACTATCCGAAGGGACAACATTGCTAGAACCTTTCAACGATGCTATCGTGCCGGCAGAGCAAGTCAGCCTATCTTGGGAGCCTGTAGAAAATGCGGAAAAATACATCGTTCAGGTGAGTCGGTATCCTTGGTTTGGTAATAATGTTTATGATGACATTGTTTATGACAATACGCTTACGTTATTCGACTTGTTGCCTGAAAAAGAGTACTACTGGAGGGTCAAAACTTTTAATGAGTATTCCTTTTGTTCTCCCCTGACGGCATTGTCTAGTTTCACGACAGCAGCTTCAACGGCAACAGAAGACGTGGCGAAAGAAGTTTTTGTAATTTATCCGAATTTATTATCCGCAGGGGAAATGGTCAACATTGCTTCATCTGCATTAGTAGGCGCCAATGTTGAAATTAGTATAAACAGTATTTCAGGCCAATTGCTTTCTCATCAAAAAATATCCGGCAACATTAACAAAAAGTTTCAACTTTCTGCCCCTGTAGAAAGTGGCATCTATTTGATCACTATAAACAACGGAATGGATCGAGTTTGCAAAAAAATTATAGTAAAATAGGCGTGTGAAAACTGTTTTATAGAATCAGGCAGTTTATTTGATGTTAATCATATCGTAAATTGATATATTTGCAAAATTGTTTAACTAAAAATAAATAAATATGAAACAGTTCAAACTTTTACTTGCCCTGTTATTTTTTACCCCACTTTTTATAAATGCCCAAAATCCCGGCATCGCAATAGATGTCCATGCAATAGATGGTTCGGACGAGCAATACGTCTCGGAAGGTGGTATGGCCAATTTTGAAGTTGTCGTCACCAATACAGGAGATGTTGATTTGGAAAATGTTACCATCATGAACTTTGATGCGCCGCTATGCGATCTGTTCTATACCCTAGCCGTTGGGGAATCCTATGCTTATACCTGTGAATCAGAGATGGCATCAGTATCCTACACCCATACGATTGATGTGATGGCCGATGCTGTAGGCGGTGGTGGATCTGTGACCGCTTCGGATGGCACGGAAGTTTTTGTGGATTATCCACATATACAAGTAGAAGTCCTTACTCAAGATGGCTTACCTATACAAACCATAAACCCTGGAGGAACGGCATCTTTTGAAATTATGATTACCAATATGGGCATGATTGATTTGGATAATGTAGAGGTAACTTCATCTGTAATCGAGTGTGATCATTACGTTGGTCTTCTAGAACCGAGCATTACTTATAGCTATACTTGTGAGGTTACTAATGTGATGGAATCATTTGATAATATAATAGATGTGATGGGAGAACCTGTTGATGGTGGTCATCCTGTATTTTTTGGTAATATCGTTACTATAATGGTAACCATGCCTGAAATTAACATCACCAAATCGGCCATTGATGGGACGGATGCCCAGCAAGTGGGGGCTGATGGTGCTGCAAGTTTTGAAATTACGGTCACCAACTTTGGCGATGT
>JAHDGC010000183.1:2604-4767 GCA_020627865.1 Saprospiraceae bacterium
TATGGGAGAGACTTTTACCTATACCTGTGTTCAAAACAATATATCTACGGATTTTGTAAATGTAGCTACGGTAACGGCAGAGCCTATGGGGGGCGGAATTCCAATTACCGCTTCGGATGGTTCGCAGGTACAGTGGACGGCTCCTTCGGTAGAACTGATCAAAACGGCAGTCGGGGGGATTGATACCCAATATGTGCTTCAAGGAGGAACGGCGAGTTTTGAAATTACGGTGACCAATACCGGAAATATAGATTTGCAAAATGTGGTGGTTTCTGATCCTACTGCTCCTGCTTGTGATAATACGATTGCCAATTTAGCTATCGGAGAAACGGTCACTTATACCTGCAACTTTTCAAATGTAACGGCGAGCTTTACCAATGTCGCTACCCTTAGTGCTAGTACGCCGGGTGGTGTGTCCGTCTCTGCCGTAGACGAATCCGAAGTGATTATGATTCCGGATAGCGACGGAGATGGTATTGGTGATCCGGATGATAATTGCCCAGAAATTCCAAATGCAAATCAAGCGGATCAGGATGGAGATGGTGTTGGAGACATTTGTGATAATTGTATTGCTGAGGCAAATCCGGTTCAGTCAGATTGCGATGGTGATGGGATAGGAGATTCTTGTGATACCGATTATCAGGAACCGATGCTTACGATAGAAAGTAATGTCAAGGGAATTATGTTTGTCGATGAAGATAACAAATGTTGGATTATGCGGGTCGCTTCGGGCGGTGTTTTATCTTTGGTGCAGGTGGATTGTCCGAATTAGGAATATTATAGATAAAAATATGCGAATTTAGACCTGTTGGTATCCAGCAGGTCTTTTTTAATAACCATATAATTATGATTAAAATGGATTATAATCACAAAAAAGTATAATGATTTGTGATTAGAAAGATATAATATTATATTTGTTTTATGATTAAAAGAACAATTATATCTAGAATAAAATCCAAGATTGGAAGGGGAAAGGCCATAATAATCGTTGGGCCGAGGCAAGTGGGAAAAACTACTTTGATTAAAAATCAATTGGAGGGTATAGATTATCAATTTTTTGATGGGGACGATCCCGCGATCAGGCAGGTGCTCAATACTCCGAATACCGAAGAAATCAGGAGATTGATTGGTAATAAAAAGGTCGTGTTTATAGATGAAGGCCAGCGGATTAAAGAGATTGGGCTTACCTTGAAAATAATTGTAGACCAATTTAAGGATGTTCAATTATGGGTTAGTGGCTCATCATCATTTTCACTATTTGATAAACTAAGTGAACCATTAACAGGCAGAAAGTGGGAGTACGAATTGTACCCCATAAGCTGGGAGGAATATGAAAATCATGTGGGTTATTTGAAGGGGGAACTGCAACTTGAAAATAGGTTGTTATTTGGTTTATACCCAGATGTTATCAATAATCCGGGCGAAGAAATAGAAGTACTACAAAATCTACTGAATAGTTATCTCTATCGTGATATACTGGCCTATGCTGATATAAGGAAACCCGATATTTTAGATAATTTGGTACAAGCATTGGCATTGCAAGTAGGTAGTGAGGTTAACTATAATGAGTTAAGCCAATTAATAGGGGTGGAAAGAAATACCATCATAAAATATATAGATATTCTTGAAAAAGGCTACGTTATTTTTAGGTTAAAAAGCTATAGTAGAAATGTTAGAAATGAGATAAAGAAAGGGAGAAAGATCTATTTTTATGACAATGGAATCAGGAATACGATCATTGGTAACTTTAGTGATATAAAGCTAAGGACAGATAAGGGGGCATTATGGGAGAATTTCTTAGTATCTGAAAGGGTAAAACAGAATAGGTATAAGTATACACTTGCCAAATCTTATTTTTGGAGGACTACACAACAACAAGAGATTGACTATGTAGAGGATAGAGGTCAGCAATTGTCTGGTTATGAATTTAAGTGGCAAGCTAGGAAAAATGCAAAATTACCCAAAACGTTTCTGGAAAAATATAATGCTTCAGAAAGTCTAGTAACAAGAGAAAATTTCAGGGATTTTGTGATCGTTGACAAAGAATAAGAAACATGAAGCAATAATGATATTAATTACTATACCCAAGATGGTGCTGCTGAATTGTCCACAAAAAAAACCTCACCCAATAAAGACTGGATGAGGTAAAAAAAAACGGTACCG
>JAHDGC010000183.1:4867-10713 GCA_020627865.1 Saprospiraceae bacterium
CAATAAAGACTGGATGAGGTAAAAAAAAAACGGTACCGAAGGAGGGACTCGAACCCTCACGCTCTTGCGAGCACTGGATTTTGAATCCAGCGTGTCTACCAATTCCACCACTTCGGCAAGCAACACTTTCGTTTAGTGTGGCGCAAATTTATTCAAATTTTTATAAATCCGCAATAAATAACGATTTTTTAAGTAATAATCTTTAATTCTTTTTAGATTTTCTGTCTTTTCTATGCCCAGATCATAATTTTTGAGGGCTAGAATCACTGTTTTACGCAATGTAGCCTCTTTTTGAGCAATTTCATCCTTAACCGTTTCCAGTTTGGCAGCATCATAATCGAATTCTAATTCCATCAGTGTCTCATTCACTTCCATCATCTCCATCAAAAATGTCTGGGGCATCTTATTTTCTCCTTCGACTCCCATGACAGATTCCAGCTCTAGGATGTATTTCATCCTTTTATCAAAATCCGAAAGCACCTTATAGGCCTCATTATTCAAACTGGACAATTCCAGCGCCTCAGCCTGCTTATCCGCTTCCTCCAAGGTATAAAAATCTGGATGAAAGCGTTTGCTGTTCTTATAAAACTTTTTTTTCAAACCAGCTTCATCCAACTGAAAAGCAACCGGAATTTCAAAAAACTCAAAATAATTCATAAACCTTTATCTCAGAAAGTCCATAACATTCGCATAAATCAATAAGCCAAAAACAAGGAAAAAACCAACCATCGTGGCATATTCCATAAACTTATCGCTTGGCTTCCTTCCTGTAACAATCTCATACAGCAAGAACATCACATGACCACCATCCAAAGCCGGAATCGGTAACAAATTCATGAAGGCCAAAATCAAGGATAATACGGCAGTCATATACCAGAACCTCTCCCAGTTCCAGGTAACATCAAACATATTGGCAATAGACTTGAAACCGCCAAGACTCTCTGACGCCTTGATTTTTCCTTTGAACATTTGGCCAAAAGCCTTGATCTGAGTTTCCAGAAATTTGACGCCTTTTATAGTGCCGGCTGGTAGGGCTTGCATCATCGAGTACTCCTGTTTCTTAAATTTAAAGAAACGTTCTCCGAGATATGCCTGTACTCCGATTTTGGCATTTTCATTGAAAGTAATGGGCAAACTTAAGGTATCCCTGCCTCTAATAGCATCAATAGAAGTTTCCTTGTTATTATACTTTCTAACTTCTTTTACAAAGTGGTAATAAGAAGGCGTTTCTACATTATTGACAGCGATGATCCGGTCATTTTCTTTAAGTCCAGCTTTTTTTGCTGCCCCATCATCCATCACTTTTTCTATTTCAAAAGGGAAAAAAGGCAGGTAAAGGGAGCGATCTTTATTTTTAAAACTGGAAAGTTCATTGACCATCGTTGGAGGAACGGAAAGCGTTTTTTGCTGGCCATCTCTTTCTACGACAATCTTATCTGCATTATTAATTACAATTTCCTGCACTACAATCCGGTCACTGAATTTATCGACCATACGATCTCCCACAGAAATTACCTTATCCTGATGCATCAAACCCAGTTCCATCCCTAAAGAATCGGCATAAATACCGAACTTTGCTTCTTCATTGGGTAAATATTCCTCTCCCCACACGAATAGCACCATGGCGAATATCAAGAATCCGAGGATGAAGTTTACCGTAACACCGCCCAACATGATGATCAGTCGTTGCCAAGCTGGCTTCGAACGGAATTCCCACTCCTTGGGTTCTTCTTTCATGGCTTCCATATCAAAACTCTCATCAATCATCCCAGAGATTTTCACATATCCCCCCAGCGGGAGCCAGCCGATACCATATTCTGTTTCGCCTTTTTTTACTTTAAACAAGGAAAACCAAGGATCGAAGAAAAGGTAAAATTTTTCTACCCGGGTTCCGAATAGTTTGGCGGGTATAAAGTGACCCAATTCATGAAGTACGATAAGAATAGACAAGCTTAATATCAGCTGGCCAATCATTATTAAATAATCCATATGTATATTGAATAATTATTTAGTAGCATTCGTAATGCCTACGACATTTCTGTTACGGTTATAATTTCTATAAACGAACCGTTTTTCAATTTTCGTGCAAAGGTAAGCTTATTAGCTAAAAAAGCGGTCATATTTCGGCTAATTCCGTCGGCTTATCTACTAATTTTACTATATATCTTTTGGAACGTACCCAAATAGCAGTTGTTTCGTCATAGGATATTGGTATAAATCCTTAAATTCGCGACATTATAAATAAATGGTAACTCTTTTTACACGATGCAACTCTTTTATACTCCTGAAATAGAAAATGGTCTGGCGAAGTTAGATGAAATGGAGGCGCGGCATTGCCAAAGGGTACTGCGTAAGGGAGTGGGGGATTTCATTACGGTTGCGGATGGAAAAGGGCATTTTTTTGAGGCAGAAATTCTAGCATTGAGTCGAAAAAAATGTGAATTAGGCATCCGAAAGACGATTTCTGCGTATCCTAAGAAAGAGCTTGGACGGCTTCATATTGCTATTGCGCCAACCAAGAATATCAACCGGTTGGAGTGGTTTCTGGAAAAAACTACAGAGATTGGTATCGAAACGATTACGCCGATATGGTGTGCCCGTTCCGAGCGGAAGGTTATCAAGGCAGAACGACTGGAAAAAATTTTGCTCAGTGCCATGAAGCAGAGTTTAAGGCCTTGGCTCCCGGAGCTGCGTCCTATGGTGAAATTTGATCATTTCATTGCCGAAATGCAATCCATTGAAAATCAGCTGAATTGTATTGCTTACTGCAATGATGAAACCAATCAGTTGCTGAAATTGAAATATAAAAAGAATCAAAACGTTTGTATTTTGATAGGCCCCGAGGGCGATTTCTCCGAAAAAGAGGTGCAATTGGCCAAAGCAGCTGACTTCGAGGGGATTAGTCTAGGAAAAGCGCGCTTGAGAACCGAAACGGCCGGAGTCGTTGCCTGTACTACAATTAATTTAATCAATGATTAGATTTTAGATCGCTGCGCTCTTAGATTTTAGGCGATAGACTCTAAAATCTAACATCTAAAGTCTATCTAACATCTAAAATAATGAGAATCTTAGCTTTATTTATATCAATTGCTGTGCTAACAAGTTTTACCCTGCCAAAGCCGACTTTGCAGATTGGCTTGTTGAAATACAGCGGCGGCGGAGATTGGTATGCGAATCCAACAGCTTTGCCGAATCTAGTCGAGTTTTGTAATGACAACTTGGGGACTTATCTGGATAAGGATTATGCAACGGTAGAGGTGGGGAGTGCAGAATTGTTCAATCATCCTTTTTTGCATATGACTGGGCATGGAAATGTTGTATTTTCCGATGCAGATGCTGAAAATTTGCGGAACTATCTCTTGGGTGGCGGTTTTTTGCATATTGATGATAACTATGGTATGGATCCTTATGTGCGTCCTGCCATGAAAAAAGTTTTCCCGGAATTGGAGTTTATTGAATTGCCGTTTTCTCACGAAGTGTATAACCAAAAATATAAATTTCCGAATGGCTTGCCTAAAATTCATAAGCATGATGACAAGTCCGCACAGGGGTTTGGCTTAATCCATGAGGGAAGATTGATTTGTTTTTATAGTTATGAATCTGATCTGGGCGACGGCTGGGAAGATCAGGTTGTGCATAAAG
Organism: Saprospiraceae bacterium; assembly: GCA_020627865.1. Classification (GTDB taxonomy): domain Bacteria; phylum Bacteroidota; class Bacteroidia; order Chitinophagales; family Saprospiraceae; genus JAHDGC01. The sequence continues at coordinate 8,510 of JAHDGC010000183.1, forward strand.
ATCCCGAAGAGATGAGGCAACAAGCCCTGAAAATGGGTGCCAACTTAATCCAATATGCTTTTGAACAGTAAAACGAACACACTAATCCCACACAGGATGCTCTTTTTCCTTGATATACTTTTTGATGTTTAGCCAAAAGGCAACGAAAAGATAGATCAGGATCGGAGAACCCAATGCTGCGAAAGATAAATAAATAAAGTATACCCGAACCCTAGAGCTGGCAATACCCATTTTTTGGGCAAGATAACTGCAAACACCGAAGGCAGATTTTTCAAATATTCCTTTTATTTCGTTTAAACTCATCGTTTGTAACTCATGTTTAGCTAAACCAAGGGAGGTCGTCAGTACGAATATAAGGGCAAATGATTTATTCTGAAAGCATTACACTTATTTTAACATAAAAAAGCCTCCCAAATATTATTTGGAAGGCTTTTCAGGAGAGTATAAATGGAGTGTGCTATTATTCAAAATCAGGTTCATTTATATCACCAATTACTTCAATTGCCTTATAAATAGTAAGGCTTTGATTGTAAATAACAGTGTCTTCGTAATCCTTGTAAGAAATGTGGAGCCTTACATTAAAAGTCCCAGAAGCTGCATAAACATAATTTGTATGTTTATTGTTAATGTTAATAGCCTGTCCATTGCCGGGATACAACTTATAGGTGGCTTCCTCGTCGAAACTATCAATCGTGAATGTAATTTTTTCGCCTGCTTCTCTATGCCCAGAGATTTGTAACAATGCTCTAGGTGAGCTTTCATCATGTGGCAAAACCTGCTGCTTGGTTTCCGTTGGTGGAGGAGCATCCGGAATCGGATAATTCTCCACGGCCACCGGAATTTCATGGGTTTTATTGATAGAAGCGTGTTTTGAATTACAGGTAAAATACAAGCCACTCATTCCAATGGATATGAGAACAACGTAGAAATATATATCCGACGGCATTTTGTTAAAAAAACCAGCTTGAGAGATGTGTTTGTCAAGATCATGTGTGTTGATCTTCGCGTATTCGCCTTTGTAGTGGATCATAGTGGTGATTCTTTAAGAGTTCATAAGAAAATTTTTATAAGATGTTTATGTCTAGTACATTAAAGTTAGATGTAACAGACCTGTGAAGTAATTTTTATCAGGTAATTTCAGTACGTAAACAGCGATTTGTGTTTATGTTGCTCGGATGTGATTTAAACTCTGGTATACGATGTAAAAAGAGCATTTTCAAAATGCTTTTAAAATATATAACATGATGTATTCAGGGCTAGGGATAGCTATAGCTATTCAAGCCAATTTCGTAAGGATGTATCGCGTAATACATTATACCCAATGGTCAAGCTTAAACTTGACAAAGGGCTAAACATAATTTAGGTTTACGGAACGAGGTTATAATTCATTCAGGGTACTGAACAAACAAAATACATTTTGTATGAAATTTTATAAGCGGTTGCTGTTGAATGTCGAGGTGTCCCTACATTCAATAATCAACAAAAACACAAAATATTCTGTATTTCAATTCTAGAGTAAAAAATAGTCTGTAATATTCCTACTTAGCAATGCAATGCATTTTCTAATCATGATATGCTATTTGCTCAATGAAGTACTTTTGTGAAATGTACTGTACTAGTGATTTGATTGTACACGAATACCTTATTGTGAATTTATACTTTTCAAAACTTTCTAAAACCCAAAATATAAAAAATGTATTGTCCTACAAGTAGGGCCACAGGGGAGCGCAATAACTCCTTAGGCTAGCGGGAAAACAGATTTGTAAACAGATTGTTTTATCTGTTGAGGAAGAATGGACTTATTTTGTCATGCTGACTCCTTAGACCATGATTGGGGGAGGAATGAGTTTGAGTGTTTTTCTGTGTTTAAATTAATTAAAATTAATCTCTTGTTTCTTTTGGTGTGTCAGTTTGTAAGCCATTTTGAATCTAAAAATGGATACCCATGCAATATTATGTAACATAATACATGCGTACGGGTGTGGCATTCTTCTTAAATTTCCTGTAAAAAGATCATCTCTCTATTTTGAGTTTTTCAACCACAGTAATAGTCTCAATATCGCTGTAGCTTTTTGAAAGCATTTAGATCACTTTCGGCATCCTTGTCAAAGAGCTTGTCTTTTAATTGCAGATCATAATTTGAGAAAACGCTGTGCGGCAAAGATATGAAAAAAATAACAAATAAAAACTTTTATATATATAAA
>JAHDGC010000184.1:0-8653 GCA_020627865.1 Saprospiraceae bacterium
ATTATTTAAATAAATTTAGATTACAGTGTATTAAATATACGACTTTTTTAGTTTTTATAGCGGCGCCCTTAGCAGGGCGGGTCCCACCCCAAGCAACCACGAGACCAATCCCCGTTTTCGGGGTCTCATCGTCAAACCATAAGTTTGACCCTTCTGTTGCCGACTTTTCGGCAAAGAACTATGTTCAAGGAGCCTCTCACTCCCCGAATCGTATGAGGTAACCGAGCCCGCATCACCTTATACAATTCTTCAGTAATTTATAAAATATTATTTTGTATTGATTGTTATTTTTCTGGAGCCTAACCTGAAAAATTACTACAAAGATAACAATAATATCTCAATATAGAAACTTTTTGGTTGGTTTTTAAATATTTTTATTTTTGCAATTCATTAAATAAAACCATCTCATATCATTTTTCAAAAAAACATACTCATATCCACGCTTTATCCATATTTGTTCTTATTTTAACCTTTATTTTTTAAGAGCTTGTTAGGAATTTAGGAATTGAACTACGAACCTGCCTGTCCCCCTGCGGACACGCAGGCAGGTGCCATTTTTTCGATTATACATCGTTTTGGAAATACTCATTATGCTAAGGCATAACGTGCTTTCCAAGGAACGCGGGCAGGCTCCGTTTTTCACGCCCTGTCTGCGTGGCTTGTCAGACAGGCTCTAAAGACCAATTTCCCAACAAGCTTGAAGGTAAAAAATACAAATACTTAAAGTATCATCATGGAAGCAAAATGGACTGATAAAGCCAAAGCCATCCGGAAAGGCGAGGAGTTAGATCTTGCTAAATTACAACAATATATTAACGATAATCTCCCGGATACTACAGGGAAACTTGTCGTTGAACAATTCCCCAGCGGATTTTCCAACCTAACCTACCTCATTCGCATGGGAGAAAGGGAGATGGTCTTGCGCCGCCCTCCTTTTGGAGCCAACATAAAATCAGGGCATGATATGTCCAGAGAGTTCCGGATTCTATCCGCCTTAGAAAAACATTATGCCAAGGTGCCCAAACCCTTGTTGTTTTGTGAAGATCATGAGGTGCTAGGAGCAGATTTTTATATTATGGAAAGGGTGCGCGGTGTTATATTGCGTCCCAAAATGCCCAAAGAAATGCACCCCGAACCAGCATTGATGGGAAAGATTGGGCTGTCCTTAATTGATGATTTTGTGAAGTTACATGCTTTGGACTACGAGGGAATAGGCCTTGGGCAATTAGGAAAGCCAGAAGGTTATGTGAAACGACAAATTGAAGGCTGGACACGTCGTTATCACAAGGCGAAAACGGATGAAATTCCGGGGATGGAAGCTTTGGCCAAATGGTTGGCAAATCACATGCCTCCCGAATCGGATCAGTCTTTGATCCATAATGACTACAAGTATGATAACCTTGTCTTGAATGAAAATGATTGGTCAAAAGTCATTGCAATCCTAGATTGGGAAATGGCTACCCTCGGTGATCCCTTAATGGATTTGGGGACTTCCCTCGGGTATTGGGTAGATGATGATGATCCGCCAGCCATGAAGATGCTGCAATTAAGCCCGACTTTATTGCCAGGGAATCCGACAAGGGCTGAAGTTGCCCAACAATATGCTACAAAGAGTGGTAGAAATCTAGATCATCTTGTTTTCTATTACGTGTATGGATTGTTTAAAATTGCAGTTATTGTTCAACAAATTTATGCCCGCTATAAAAAAGGATTGACTAAGGATGAACGGTTTGCAATGTTAATCCATGCTGTAAAAGAATGTGCCAATATTGGACAACAAGCCATCGCCAAAAATAGAATTGATAAACTGTTTTGATTCCAAAATTTTTTAAATATAAATATTATGACAAGCTTCCCTGAAAAAATTGAAAACCTTATTCGAGAAGATTATGATTTTAAGTTTGGAAATTACATTAGTGAGAGTTTTGATATTGTACAAAAAAAGTTAGGTCTTTTTATTGCTTTTATTATATGTATGATCGCTATTTCCATGATTATGGGGTTAATCCCTGATTTGGGAATAGAGATGTATGGCTTTACTTTGGGGGATATCGTGGATTGGTTGTTAATTACCCCCTGCCTGATGGCTGGTTTTTATTTGGCGGCTTATAAGATAGATGCAAATGAAGCGTTAGCGTTTGGAGATTTTTTTGAAGGCTTTAATTTTGCAGGAAAACTAGTAGTCATGATGATTTTTCAATCATTGCTAATGGGGCTGTGTTTGATCCCGTATGGAATCATCTCGTATATATCTTTTGATACACTCAGTGTTTTTGACCCAACTATAGCTACAGATTTTGAGGCACTCCAAGAGACTATATATTCGCTAGGGGGAGCTATGACTTTGTACCTTTTGTGTCTTTTGCCAGTGCTTTATTTGTATATAAGCTGGACTTGGGCTATTCCGTTTGTTATTTTTTATGATATGGAAGCTTGGCCAGCAATGGAGGCGAGCCGTCAATTAATTTCCAAACATTGGTTGCTAGTTTTTGCCTATTTTATTGTGGGAGGACTCATTGTGCTGGCAGGGGCATTGCTATTTTTGGTCGGTATGCTTTTTACGCTTCCTGTATGCTATGTAATGTCTTATACTTCCTTTAAAGATGTTACCCGGTTAGGAGAAGAGGTCGTCGAGGATGATATTTCCAAACATTTAGTGGTGTAATGTCGTAATGCTTACGATGTTCTAATAATATTTGAGATTTCCGTAAAGTATCGAATCCAATGTCTTTTTTTAAAAATTTAAAACAACGGGCTGTAGAAACAGTCATGTGGGGGAAGTTTGCTTCCATGGTAAAACCAAAAGAAAAATTTGGGGATTCTCCCGTGCCGGCAGCTCCAGACTATAGCAATCTTTCAAATTGGGCTGCTCACCCGGATAAAACAGATAAGTCTGATATGGTGCCAGCAGGGGTTTCGAAAAATACAAATGCTACTCCGGTCGATGTGTTCTTTATCCATCCAACAACTTACTTCGGTATTTTCAATTGGAATGCTGATCTCAATTTTGAGGCCGCTAATGAATGGGTGGATGAACTCATTATTCCACATCAGGCTTCCGTCTTTAATTCCTGTTGTCGGGTTTTTGCACCGCGTTATCGGCAGGCCACATTTTATTCTTTTTTGGAAGGAGGCAAAAATGGCAGGTCGGCTCTCGAATTGGCTTATGAAGATGTTGCGGAAGCCTTTACTTATTTTATCAAGCATTTTAATAAAGGCAGACCTTTTTTTATTGCGAGCCATTCTCAGGGAACGGTTCATGGGATCAGATTGTTAGAGGAATTTGTGGAACATTCCGATTTGTATAAAAGAATGATTGCCGCTTACCTTATTGGCTTTGAAGTTCCAATGGATAAATTTGACTTGGCCTTTAGCAATATTAAACCTGTCGCATCGGCAGACGATACAGGTTGCATCATTGCTTGGGATACTTATCTCAAGGGAGGCAAAACAAAAAATGCATCAGATAAGGCGGAGCATTGGTATATGGGGGAGGAAGATGAACATTACTGGGTACGGCGGAATACGAAAAAGAATTTTGGTATCAACCCATTGAACTGGGAACGTTCTACTACCGTAGCTTTACCCGAATTAAATAAAGGGGCGGTACATGTTTTGCTCAAATCAGAAAAAGTAAATTACCTGAATACTTTTAAAGGGAAGAAAGTGGGCTTCAATACCATCGGCCTTTCTAAGCCTCAATTACAAGAAGTGCCGGCGAGATTGGGGAAGGATGGGTTTTTGTATATTGCGGAGCCGAAAAATAAAAGGTTCAAAACGATGTTGTTGCCAAGGGGAAATTATCACGTTTATGATTACGCCTTGTTTTATATGAATATTAGAGAAAATGTGAAAACAAGGGCTGATGCCTTTTTGAAAAATAACGTGTAGGGAGATGGTTTGCAATCAAAAATCTCCAAGAATAAGAAACATCGAATCAATTGTATCCGTATGAATCCTAAATCCTTTTGGTAAAATATATTGTAAACAAATGCTTTAGCAAAAAGAGTTCTGTAGGCTTGTCTGACTGGATAGGCAGGAACGGTATTATGCTATTGCCAGAGATGTAAATTTCTGGAACGATTGATTTGTAAAATTAATTCCATGAGAAGAGACCCATTTTCAATTATTGATTTAATTGCACAAAAGGAAAGTGAAATTATGGCTGCACAACAGGCCGCACGGCAACAAAATTATGTGCCCAGACAAACCTCTGATTTTCCAATTGTTGCACAATTACCCCATCAGGATTCGGCAGAGGTGATGCTAGATGATGATGAAGAATTCATAGAGGTTCCTAATTTATTTGGGGGCAATGATAAAAAAGGAGACGAGTACATAAAACAAGTACCTTTACCCAAAGGTGAAAATAAATTGCGGGATGGCAGCCGCTTTGGAGATGCAGGGGCGCGGAGGCAAAGTTTCTCTTCAAACTCGGTACCTTATACACGCATAGAAAAAAAGCAAAAAAAAATGAAAAAGAAGAAAAAGTCATTCGATAAGAAAAGCCTCAAAATGAATAAAACTTGGAAACAACAACTCAACACCAGTCCAAGGATTCTAATGGGGCCAGGTCCTAGTGATGTGCACCCTCGTGTCTTGAAAGCCATGGCTACACCATTGGTCGGGCATCTTGATCCGCAGTTTCTTGCCGTGATGGATGATATTAAATATATGGTGCAACGGACTTTCAGGACGAGCAACCACCTTAGCTTTGTGGTTTCTGCGCCGGGGAGTGCGGGGATGGAAACTTGTCTCGTGAATTTGTTGGAACCCGGTGACGAGGCGGTGATTTGCATCAATGGTGTTTTTGGTGGACGAATGGCAGATATTGCAGAAAGATGTGGTGCAAAAGTCATCAAAGTTCAGGCACCTTGGGGAGAACCCATCAATCCATATGACTTGAAAAAAGCATTGAAAAAGTCTAATCCGAAAATGGGCATGCAGAAACCTCAACAGGAGTCTTACAACCACTGGAAGAAATTAGCCGCCTTACCCACAAGGCCGGAGCTTTGCTTGTCGTGGATGCCGTGACATCGTATTGTGGCGTACCCCGAGAAGTGGATAAGTGGGGAATTGATGCTGTATATACCGGAACCCAAAAATGCTTGAGTGCACCTCCAGGGCTGTCTCCCATTTCGTTTAGCCCGAGAGCGGTTGCAGCACTGGAAAATAGAAAAACAAAAGTACAAAGTTGGTTCCTTGATTTGAGTTTGGTTAAAAATTATTGGGCTGGTGCTAAACGGGCCTATCACCATACGGGGCCTGTTTCCGCCATGTTTGCCTTGCGAGAAGCCTACAGGTTGGTCTTAGAAGAGGGCTTGGAAAATCGTTTCGACCGCCATCGTAAAAATCACTTGTTGTTACGAAAAGGCTTAGAAGGATTGGGCTTTAAATATTTGGTGGAGGAAGCCTATCGTTTGCCACAACTCAATGCGGTTTTGTTACCAAAATCCATTAAAGATGAGGCGAAACTTAGGAAACAATTACTGACAGAATACAACATCGAAGTGGGTGGCGGTTTAGGTGGTTTTGCCGGAAAAATCTGGCGTATCGGTTTGATGGGGGAGAGTTGTACTGAGAATCATGTTAACATGTTGTTGGGGGCGTTGCGAAGTATTTTAGGAGAAAGGTAGTTTGCTCCCAAAAAAAACATAGAGCCACGATGCATCGTGACTCTACGTTTTTTGGCTTGAGAAAACAAAACAATTTATTTGTACTTATCATACAGTCCGCCGCCTGCTAAAATTAGTGGTATAATTTTTTCCACTCGCTTCAACTTTGTCGCTTCCCTTTTAGCCTCCGTAATATAATTGGCATACTCTTTTTGCTTGCCCGTGCTGAGCTGCTCAAATGCTTTAATCAACTTTTTATTTTTAAGGAAAGCAGTTTGCAGCAAATCTGGGATCTCAAAATGTTGATCTTTTTTCGGTTTAGCAGGCTTAATCACTTTTCCTGCTTTTTGGTTGGCAATGGCTTCTTCAATATATTGCTTTATGAGCTTTTTGTCAATTTCGTCTATACTCGTAAATCGCCATTGTCGCATTGCTTTTGTTTTTCCTTCTTGGGCATTGACCAATTTTTTGGCCTTGTCTTTCAGCAATCCACCTTGAAAAAACCAAATGCCGAAGTGGTTTTTGAAAGCTGCGATACCAACAATGTTTTTACTGGATAGGGTGTAGGTTGGCATCCCCCATTTAACCGTTTCTTTTAGCTCGGTTGATAAAATTATTTTTCGCAACAATTCTAGTGGCTTACCCCATTTTTCATGCTTTGCAATAAAGGCATCTACTGTTTTATTTTTTTTCATATGATTAACAATATTGGCTAAACCATGACCTATCTGCTTGGCAGGTGTTATTGATTAACTTGATTTCGTAATCCTGAGCATCAACCACTTCCGCATCTGGCCTCAGACAATGCATAGCGAATGATCTAAAATCTAACAGCACAGCGATCTCTACGCTCACTTAATCCACCAAGCTTTCAAGCTTCTTCATCAACGCTTTCCCATTGACCGAAAACTGATTCAAAAAAGCAGGATCTTTTTTACCCATCATAATAAAAGCATAATTATCCGCTAAAATTTCGTCGGGGTGGATAATATACTGCGTGTTATCCCCGATAGTCGTAAAGAAATCTGGTTGGTTTTGTAAATTTAATGTTGAGTTTCCGGCATCATCCGTAAGCACTTGGAGCGTTTGACCCGCTTCTAAGCGGTACAAATTGAAATCCAAATAATCAAAGAAACTTTTTTTCTCTGGATCATAACCATCCGTATTCGTCGTAATAATAGGAATTGCCTGAAAAAGTTCCTTGTTCTTATCTTGTAATTGAATAGCATAAGCATAGTTTACCCCATCCGGATTGAGTAAAACTTTTTTACGCAATGCATCCTTCATCAACAAATTACTGGGATTCCCAACAGGGGTAAAACCAATTAAGTCATACAATTTATTTCGGGTATCTTCATCATAACGAGAATAGATGTGGAACAGCTCATGAAACATCGTTTGCATAAAGCTTTCTCGTGGCATTTTAAATGTAGGAGCCGGAATAACGATACAATTTTCACGCGTATAAAAAGTAAAGTCACCATAGTGTTTGCCCGTAACTTTGATGAGTTTAATTTCATCATACTTGAATCCAGCAGCATGGGCATCCACAATTTTTATGGCTTCTTCCATGACTGAAATCACATAGCTTTTTTCCGTTTTGGTGAAATCTCTAACATCTCCTTGTAAGTCTTTTTTATACACTTCCAATAGTTTTTCCCGATCATCTTTGAAACGGTTATCCTGAAGCTGAATAGTCATATCTGCAACAGTAATGTCCTTGAAAAAATGCTCAACTTCATCTTGAACGATCGCTCGACTTGCAGCAAGGCTATCCAAAATCAGTAAGTTTTTATCAGCAGGAATGACTGCTTCGGTTGCCGTTTTCTGAATATCCTTTGCCCCGTTACAGGAGAGAAAAAAAGATAGCCATATGAAATAAAAAAATCGTAACATAATTTCATTTTTGATGATTCGCCGAAATATAAGATATAGTTCTGACTTTCCAATACACAAGGAAAAAATTATTTTAAAAATATTTTGATATGAAATATACTTTTTAAAAATAAACCAACGTTATTAGTCCATATTTCAAAATATACCTTTTACTTTAACCTTTTTACTTTTTGCTTCTCAAACCTAAAAGATAACATCTGATTTCAAATTTTACGAACAATAATCTATCTTATTTTCATAATGGCCATCATTCAGGTCGCGTAAAATTTTGAAATTATGAGACGTATAATCCAACAAGTTTTTGCAGGTATCCTTTTCCTAAACCTTCCCTTTTTTATTACGGCACAACAGCTCGAAGTCGGTATACTTTTTGGAGCTTCCGGCTATCATGGAGATTTAAACCCAACACAAGACAGGTTTAGTTTCGGGAAAATACATCCTTCTCTTGGTATCTTCGGACGGTACGATGTGAACCGATTTGTTACCGGAAGGGTCAATCTCGGGTTTGGCCATATGAGTGGAGATGATGCCAATGCTACCGACCAATCACGGGTAGAGCGCAACCTTGAATTTCGTTCTCGAATTTTAGAATTGTCTGCTATTGCTGAAATCAATATATTCGGTTTTGCACCACAAGATGGCAAAAGGTTTTCTCCTTATATTTTGGGGGGTGCCGCAATTTTTGGCTTCCGTCCCGAGGCGACTTATAATGGTGGCTATATCGCTTTACAGCCTCTGGGAACAGAAGGGCAGGGCGTGGGTGGTCGTCCGGCTCCTTATAAGTTGACTCAAATTTCGATCCCACTTGGTGCCGGATTTAAATTTGCCATTACAGAAAAATGTGTCCTTGGATTAGAATTCGGTGCGCGGAAAACTTTTACTGATTACCTCGATGATGTGAGTACAACTTATGTCAATTATATCGAACAGAGCCGCACCCATGGAAATCTTTCCGCAGCACTTGGCAACAGAACAGGAGAATATTTCGATACCGATCCTGTCATCGTAGAAACGGGGACACCAAGAGGAAATCCAGAAAACAAGGATTGGTATTTTATCTCAGGGCTTACCTTGTCCTATCGTTTTAGTGGCGCGAACAATGGCCTGTCTTCTCGACGTGGTAAGTCGGATTTGGGTTGTCC
>JAHDGC010000184.1:8753-10707 GCA_020627865.1 Saprospiraceae bacterium
AACAATAAATTTACTAACATTCGTTTCTTCCCCCCTCGTCAAATAAACAACATAAACCCCATGAGGCAAATTATTCTTTTGAACCCACCATGCATAAGTGTCGGCATTATCCAATGTTGCTGATTTTTGATAGACCAAACTCCCTGCCGCATTAAAGATGCGCAAGTCTACCATTGCTGCTTTCTCCAATTGAAATGCAACCGTAAAGCTTCCATCATTAGGGTTAGGCGAGAGCTGAAAATCTACAGTGGGGGTTGGTTCCGTTTGTTCTCCTTCTTCGACAAAAAACAATTCGTACCCACCCGGTGGCGGATCTAACTTTACGGAAGTATATAACTTATACATACCCGGGTTTAAAGTAATCTCCTCGTTAATATTGGCAACTTTCAAAGTATCTCCTGTAAAATATTCATACCAATTTCCAGTATACGGAAATGAAGGATCAATGTTATCTGCTGTTACACCAAAATTGCCCAATACATTGATATCCATATCTGGATGACGCAATTGTAAAGACTTTAAATTTCCGGTATTAATATTTGTAATGGAAGCATCGTAATCATTAAATGCTGAATGATTGCTTTTTAAATGTATCATGGCTTGCGTTACTTGGAATAACCGCTTCCGATCTGGGTCATCAAGATAATCCCAGCGAATGGGTTTCGGTGCTGTACGGCATCCTTCATCAATACTCCCATCTTGAATACAATAATTGATGGAGTAATCATAGCCCATTTCCCCAAACTGCCAAAGCATTTTCGGCCCCGGAATGGCATAATAAAAAACGGTAGCCAGTTCATTTCTTTGGAGCGCAGTTTGAAAATCCTTGATATTATAATCTCCATCACTATTCCCATATTCTAAGTTTTTAAACGTCAATCTTTCTTCGTCATGGCTCTCCATGTAAGCAATCAAATGCGGATCATTCCACCCTCTAGATTTATAAGCGGTTCCCGTAAGACTATTGTTGCTATATCCCATGGTAGCTTCATTAAAATTGTAGTTCATGTTGCCCCAGAGCATCATGCCATAGTTGGCGAGTTCTTTCTCCTCTGAATTTTCGGACAAATGTTCTAGGATAACATAAGCATCTGGCGAAGTATCCCAAACTACATCTGCTATTCGTTTTAACAAACTAATTCTAGAAGTATCATAGCTGCTCCATGCGCCTACATCATCCCCATAATCCACTTGTGTAAACCCTTTGGAAAGATCAAACCGGAATCCATCAATGTTATATTCTTCCAGCCAGTAAGTTACATTTCGGTCTACAAAATCCTTGGTGGCCTGACTTTCATGATTGAGATCATAGCCTACATTGAAAGGATGCTTAGCTATTGTATTTGCCCAAGGATTGTTGTCGGCAGGTCGAAAGTTTGCCGCATCCCAATACAATTGACAAAGCGGACTCTGACTAAAAGCATGGTTGTAAACAACATCTATTATAACAGCGATCCCACGTTTGTGCGCTTCGTCAATAAAAGCCTTAAATGAATTTTTATCCCCATAGTACTTATCCAGTGCCATATGAAACGAAGGATTATAACCCCAACTATCATTGCCTTCAAATTCATTCACGGGCAACAATTCAATAGCATTGATGCCCAGCCGCTCTAGATAGTCAAGTGTATCTTTCAGTGTTTTATAATCATGTGTAGCCACAAAGTCCCTCAATAACAATTCATAAATAACCAGCTCTTCTTTTAGGGGCTTTTCAAAATCGGTAACCTCCCAAGGATATGCAGCTTGACCGGGTTGTAATAGGGTAACAATTCCCGTTGTTTTTTCGTTAGGATAGGTCGGTAAATTCGGATAGGTTTCCTCTGAAATCCAACTATCATGATAGGGGTCAAGGACTACTTCTGAATAAGGGTCGGCGATTTTTATGTTTCCGTCAACATAGTACTGAAAAGTATAGTTTTCTCCAGGAGTTAAACCTTCGATAGTCAACCAG
>JAHDGC010000185.1:0-4217 GCA_020627865.1 Saprospiraceae bacterium
TTGTAGTCAGATAACGTTTATTTCGGTTATTATAAAATGGTGGTTTAAGTCACAGAAAATTAAACCAACTTTTAAGCGGCATCAACTTTTGGTGCCGCTTTTTTCATATACCCAGGCAACCACTATACTGCAAGCAAAATAATTTATGACATTTTGAAAATGTTACAAAAAGGAAAGTTTTAATATGAAAAATATTATATGTTTGTGTTGTATCTATACTTGTGAATTAATCATTAACATTTAAACCTTTAAGCTTATGGATCTTAAAATTAAAGCTTCAATCCCACCATACCCAGCATTTCGTCGTGCTGGCGATTTTGTATTTGTTTCAGGCCAAAACGCTGAGGTAGATGGTCGCATCGAAGGTAATATTCAAGACCAAACGAGAACAGCCTTAGAGCTGATTCAGGTAACCCTAGCCCAAGCTGGATGTACCTTCGCTGATGTGGTCAAGGTCAACGGTTTTATCGCCAGTGATGAGTTGTTCGGGGGCTTTAATGAAGTCTATCGCAAATATTTTAACCCTCAATTGTCATCCTATCCCGCACGTTCAATGGCTTTAGGTGTTTTACATCAAAAGGATGGCGCGTTAATTGAAATCGAGATGGTTGCTTATAAGAAAGCATGACTCGTGTCGTTGCCAGCTCAAAAAATCGCATGCGATTTTTATAAATCTGTGGATTCAACCACAGATTTATCGGATTAACACAGATTCCCGCACAGATTAGCTCCAATACGTGAAAATCTGTGCAGTAATCTGTGGATATCTTTTCCACCTGCCTGCTAGTTCAGCAGGAACAGGCAGGTCTGTGGTGAGTTATTTTTTATGCGATTGCCTTAATTGCCCTTCCTTTCCTTCTTTTTTTCAAAAATTTGTCCTTACTTTCCTGCCTAAAAAAATAATTTGGAAACCTTATCAAACCTGATTGCCCAATTTGCCAGCCTCGTTTGGGGATTACCCTTGCTCATGCTATTGGTTGGCGGTGGGTTTTTCCTTATGATCTATGCCCGTTTTTTACCCTTCCGATATATCCCGCATGCCATTCAGGTATTGCGGGGAAAGTTCGATGACAAGAACGATCCCGGAGAAATTACCCATTTTCAAGCTTTGACAACAGCCCTTTCCGCAACCATAGGTATGGGCAATATTGCAGGAGTAGCTGTTGCCATCAGTATCGGTGGGCCAGGGGCAATCTTCTGGTTGTGGATCAGTGGCATTATCGGGATGTGTACCAAATTTTTTACCTGTAGCCTCGCCATTCTGTATCGTGGAAAAGACAGTGCCGGAGAAATTCAGGGTGGCCCAATGTATTTTATCATGGAAGGATTGGGCAAACGTTGGAAACCGCTTGCCATTTTTTTTAGCCTTGCCGGGTTGGTCGGGGCATTGCCCATTTTTAATGTGAACCAATTGACACAGGCGATACGGGATATATTATTAATCCCAAATGGTATTGAAGTGGGTTTTATGACAAATTTAATTACAGGAATATTTTTGGCAAGCATTAGTGCCATTGTAATTTTTGGTGGCCTCAAGCGAATCAGTAAGACGGCGGAAAAATTGGTTCCGGCAATGGTGGTACTTTACTTCGTTGGCGTGCTGGGCATCCTGATCTTACATGCAGATCAGGTACCGCATTATTTAGGAATGATTTTTACCGAAGCCTTTACAGCGACCCGCTACGGTGGCGATCCATTTTTAGGCGGTGCGGTTGGTGGCTTGATATTGTTAGGGATCCGACGGGGAGCCTTCTCCAATGAGGCCGGTATCGGTACGGCACCATTAGCGCATGGTGCAGCACAAACGAAAGAGCCTATACGTGAGGGGCTTGTTGCAATGCTAGGGCCTGCCATTGATACTTTGGTGGTTTGTACGCTAACGGCTTTGGCCATTCTGGTTACGGGTGTCTGGGAATCAACCGATGCGAATGGTGTTAGCCTTACCGCAGCGGCCTTTGGAAATACGATGCCCGGTTTTGGAAAATATTTATTATTACTATGTATAGCCGTCTTCAGCATTTCGTCTCTATTTTCCTATGCTTATTATGGTGGCAAGTGCATGTCCTTTCTAATTGGTGCCGATAAGAAACATTATTACAATTACCTCTATATCGCCAGCATCATCATGGGCGCTACGACAACCTTAAGCATGATGATTAATTTGATTGATGGCTTTTTTGCCCTAATGGCTTTCCCGACCATGATCGCTACATTGTTACTGGCTCCAAAAGTGATGGAGGAAGCAAAGGCTTATTTTAATAAACTCTAATTACCATTATGCTTACTTCCCCTTTATTTTAACATCCCATATCGCTTTTTACTAAAAAAATCATATCTTTGTCCTCATAAATTTGGGGTGCCTGAATTTTTGGCTGAGATTATACCCATTGAACCTGATACGGATAATGCCGACGCAGGGAAAATTTTGCTCCATTTCTTATAGAATGGCTTAATGCTTGTGTACACTCTTCCATTCAGTGCTCCCCAATATTATATTTTATTTTTAAATGTATGCCTAGGTTCTAGCAGTGCAACGTCTGACAATGAGCGCAGCGAATGAGTCTAACGTCTAACAGCGTAGCGGTCTAAAAATGAGCAACGCGAATGTTCTAAAATCTAATATTTACCAATTATGAGAAACATTTTCCTTTTTTGCTATTTCATCCTAGTTACTGTAACAATAAATGCACAAGGAATACTGATGGGTACAGTGACGGACACTAGTGGAGAACCCCTCCCCGGTGCTACCATCATACTGGAGAAAACTCGGTTTGGAAGCATGAGTGATCCCGATGGATTCTTCATGATTAACAAACTTGGCTTCAGGGAATATTCTATTGTGGTCAGTTATGTCGGTTATGAAACCATCCGGAAAACTGTGGAAATCAGTAAGAAAACCATCATGGATTTTGAGTTGAAGGAGGATATTCAAAATATAAGTCCTATCGAAGTGAGTGAATCGTGGATCGTGGAAGATAGTCCGATGACAACAACCGTCGTTAATAAGGAACAGTTGGAGAAAGGCAATCTCGGTGTTGATGTCCCCTTCTTGCTGAGGGGAACGCCGTCTTCCGTGGTGACTTCTGATGCAGGTGCAGGAATTGGTTATACGGGCATCCGTATTCGTGGGACAGATCCGACACGGATTAATGTAACCATCAATGGTATCCCGTTGAATGACTCGGAGTCACAATCTGTTTACTGGGTAGATTTGCCGGACTTTGCCAGTTCTACAGATCTTATCCGTATCCAGCGTGGGGTAGGGAGTTCTACGAATGGAAGTGGTGCCTTTGGAGCAACCATTGCTTTGGATACCCGAAAAATGGGAACGAAACCTTTCGCTCGACTTGAGGGATATGCTGGCTCTTTTGATAGTTTCAAGGGAAGTGTGCAGGCAGGGACGGGCTTGTTGAAAGATAAATTTACCTTGGAAGGGCGCTACTCCAATATTAGTTCGAATGGCTATATTGATAGGGCACGTTCTCGCCTGAACTCATGGTATCTGTCGGGTGGTTATTTGGGTATAACAAACTCCTTACAATTGAATGTTTTCTCTGGCCATGAAGAAACATACCAAGCATGGAATGGTGTGCCGATTCAATATTTGGAGACGAATCCAACATTCAATACTGCCGGAACGGAAAAAGAAGGTATTCCTTATGAGGATGAGGTAGATAATTATCGCCAAACCCATTATCAAGCTTTGTTCAAACAGCAACTCGGAATGCCGGAATTGATGTTGGGCTTGGGCTTGCATTATACACGGGGCAAGGGATATTTTGAACAATATAAAGCCGGAGAAGATTTCGAGGATTATGGTTTGATGCCGTATTATAATATTGATACCAACGGCGATACCCTAGGCTTGGTAGATGTAACGGATTTGGTCAGAAGACGCTGGTTGGATAATCATTTTTATGGGGCGATTTATTCTGTAGATTACAATCCGGGAAAATGGAACATTACCCTCGGAGGGGCTTGGAGTAAATACGAAGGTGGCCATTATGGTAAACTCATTGTAGCTCCCGAGGTGCAGAATCTAGATACAGATCGCTCGTATTACAACAGTGATGCTGTAAAAACGGATTTCAATGTTTACACGAAAGTGTATTATCCTTTTTCCGATAATTTTGAAGGATGGCTAGATTTGCAATATCGCAGGGTAGATTATGGAAATGAGGGGAATAATAATGATTTAATAGATATTCCTTTTGATA
>JAHDGC010000185.1:4317-10677 GCA_020627865.1 Saprospiraceae bacterium
GATCAATTGGTTTTGACGGGACAAATTAATGATGTTGGAGATGCGATCCGCGTGAATGTGCCGGATAGTTATCGAATGGGTCTTGAGCTGGAAGGTGGTTGGTCTCCGACAAAAAATTTGAGACTGAATGGAAACATTGCCTTTAGCCAAAATAAAATTAAAGCTTTTACAGAATATATCGACAACTGGGATTACTGGTATCAGGATTTTGAAAATACACCAGAGGAGGAACTGGAGCCGCAACAATATGCTGTTGAGCACGCGGATACGGATATTTCCTTTTCTCCGAATTATATCGGAAGTTTTGACATTGCTTATAATCTTCCGGTAAAAAATGGAAGTTTAGAATTTCGGCTTTTTGAAAAACTGGTAGGCGCACAATTTATTGACAACAGTTCTAGTGCGTTTGCTAAAATGGATGCCTATAACTTTACGGATTTCCAATTTGTTTATGATTTCCAGGTAAAGGGGGTGAAAAACATACGTTTCAATCTCCTGTTGAGAAATATATTTGACCAGAAATTTGTCAACAATGCTTGGGTGTATCGTTATATTTCAAAGGGATATGATGGGCGAGCGGATGATCCCTACACAATGTTGGAAAATGAAGCCAATGGCCAGTATAATTTGCAAGGGGTTTATCCACAAGCTGGGTTTAATTTCCTGGCGGGTTTTGTTTTTGATTTGTAGTATTTTTTGTTGTAGTAGAGCCGCAATGCATTGCGACTCCTATGCATTGCGGCTATACGTTTTTTATTCGGAATATCTCTAAAAATTATAAGTAAATCCAAACCTTAGTTCATAAGGCACCCCAGGATCATCAGGTGCAGCCAATACATTGTAAAGGACATAAACTTCAAAACCGAAAATTTCACCACTATTATAACCCGCTCCAATATTGAATATGGGGAACGGTAGTAGATCTTAAACTGTTGGGTTTATCTGGATTGATGACAAAATTACCAAAATCGTCGTATAAAGGCTGGCCTTCTCGTTCATGCTCATATTCAACATGTGCGAAAAAGTTATTGAATACTTTTGCCCGACCAAAAATACCCATACCATAACTGAAAGTCCTCAGGTTATAGTTGGTTTGCCCATCCGAGAGTTTATAGTGCTGAAATAACATCCTCCCACGAGGCCCTATAGAAAGTGCATCCGTAAATTTATAACCCACCATAGGCGTAAGGCCAAATTCAAAATAACCATTTGAAAGCCCCAAATTTACGCCACCACCATACCAAAGCCGTGATGCAAAACTCCCCTTATCATCAAAATATTCATCCGTAGTATCTTTTTTCTTTTTTTTCTTACCAGACCGTTGGGCCACAGCATCTTGTATACCTGCAACAAATATAAAAAGCAACAAAACTGGTAAAATTTTAGTGAGATTTTTCATACATGTTTTTATTTAAATAGTACTAATCTTTACTTGAACACTGATATAAGATACAAAATTATAATTTTTTTGTTATATATATGTTAATCTTGGTTGATAAAAATCAAAATTTTGGTCATTTCCATGGAAAATTAGCAGTACCCACCTAATCCCTAATCCATCAATTATAAGCAATTTCTCTGTTAAAAGAAGGGACTTTGTCCATATCCGGTTTTACAAAGCCTTTTTCTTTTAGAAATGCCTGCCAAGAAAGACTCCGTTTCCGGCTATTAAAGGCAAAGAAATCTTGCCCTTCGTTCAGCTTTTCGTGAAACCCTAGGCGAGTATCGAAATGGTATTCTAATAATTTAATTAGGCCATAATTATAGAAATCTCGGCGGCCACCATTTCCCGCAAAAGGGATAACATGATCGGCTTCCAGAATTGTATATATCTTGTTGTAATCCAGTTTGTCATTCGTGATGAAATCTACTTGAAAGGCCAAAAGATAATGCTTGTAAAATGCTTCCGGTGTCAGGGTTTTGTGCCGATGTATAAAATCTTCCAATTCTTTTTTACTGTTAAAGTTGTTGATCGGTATCCCAAAATCTCTTTTCAAAAAAAGATAATCTTGGTTGGTAGGGTTGGGACTTTCATAAAGGAACGTGACCATTTCTCCGATTTTTTCGTAAGAAAGTCCTGAAATTATGGTGGTCTTGATTTGATCCTTTACTTGCCCATCAAGATAGGATTCTCGTACGATTTTTAATTGTTCTCCCAGCGATTTTCCAATAAATTGAAGTTTATAAATATTCCCTATCGTTGCATTTTCTTCAGGTTCTGTCATATATTCCGCCTCATCCAAATATACCGTCAACATGTGTTGGATGTTTTTTATTTGTTGGTTAGGTTCGGGTAAACCTTGAATGTAATTATAAAACCACAAGCTACTCATGATTTTGTTGAGTAAAGCGCCTTGCTCATCCGGAGAATATGCCGCAGCTTGTTCTAGTAAGAAAGTCAACATCGCAGTATGCCCTATTTCCATGTTAAACAGCTGTGGAATATCATCGAGTACTTTAGGAGGGAATTGGAATTTCTCGAAATACGACAGGTGTTGCGCTACATCGAAATGCTGATACATTCTGAGTCTGGATATTTCTCGGAGTGCGGAAAGTTTATCCAACATTTTGAGACATACTTCAAGGTCTTTTTCCTTCTGAAAAAAGGGAGAAGAAACCAGCACGTTAATGTCAGTGGCCTTTACTTTTTCTTGTGCAATAAGTTTGTCCTTAGTCTGTTGATAAAATGTTTTCCCCCATTCTTTATAGCTTGTTTTCTCTACCGACCATTTTTTTTGCCATAAGGCTAATAATTCCTCATTTTTACCTTCCTTAAATATAAGCCCATACGTTTTTTCTAACAAAGAAATAACGTGACTGGTAATGACAATCTGCTTTTTCTTTGAAAAACGCTCAAAAGAATCTGATTCTAACAATTTGAATACGGATGGAGTGAAATTATTGTTGGGTTTTAAAGATAGATAATAGAAGAAAGTTTTGATGTTTTTAATATCTTCTGTAGTGCTCAATATATTAAAAATACTTTCTAACTCCTTTTGGGCTGGGGCATTCAAGTTGTCAATTTGTTCTTCTGAAAACTGTTCGGGGAATTTTATGAAATCAGAGACGGTATTGAAATTAATTTTTCGGGAATCAAAAAAGAGTAGGCGAGCTTGTTGGACGATGGCCTCATCTGCCGCTGTTTTTAATATTTCGTGGATAACATTTTTTAGTCTTGGATTATCGTTGCTTAGTTTTTTCAAGTAGCGATTACAAGCGCCTTTGATGCCAATTTTTTGAAACAAGGCTGCTTTCTTCAGGAAGAAGCCAAGTGCTTTTGGGTCTTCCAGCATTTTTTCCATTTTTAAACTATAAACATGATCCAGTATTCTAGAAAAAGAATAGTTGGCGTCTTTGTTTTTGTGATGGATAAGTGCCTGAAATTCCAGTGCTGTAATGTCAGATGTTGTTAAGTGATTGATGAGTAAATTTTCCCTTGCAAACCTAGTTTTATCATCCGTTTTTTCTAATAAAAGATTGACCTTTTCCAGTAAGGCGTCGCTCGCCTCAAAAACAATATCCTGTTCCCGGCAGTAGGTCGATAATTCGCTGAGTATTTCCAGAAAACTATATTTCATATCTGGAATGATAGGGTTTGGTCTGCGGAGGAGTTGTTTATATTTAGTAAGTAAACGCTTGATCTCCAAGGCATCGCCCTGTGCAAGTTTGGTATAGGCGGCTAATGCAACGGAATCATTTTTGGAGTTCAACCGCCGGAAAAGCTTATCGTAAGACTCTTGTTTTTTTGCGGCTTCCTCTATATGCACAAATTTGAGATAATAATCATCCCAAATGTAACTCTTGTATTGCCCTGCCCAAAAAGAAAAATAGGTTTTGTAAAATAAATTTCCAGATGCTTGTTTGGGGATCGCTAAAGAAGTTTCCGTCATATCCGCTATCCATTCCGTAAATAGGGAGAGGCCAACTGCTGGAACACTTTGCCATTGCGGGCGATATTTATAAACCTGTGCCGCCACATAATATATAGATCGAGGGTGGGCCACCTTTTTTAAATCCAACAACACATTATGCATGATCCAAGGATATGGGGAAGACTCACTCAGTATCTTGCCTAGGAAATCTACCTCGTGGTCGAAATAGTCTGGCTTAAAATCAAAAACCATTTGATACCCGTGATAGCGCAAGGCCTCATAAGAGCCTAGGGAGTCCATCAGTTGGGTATATTTTGTTGACAATTGGGCAGTAGGCATGTTACCAAGATGAACATTCGTCAGGTCTGCGAGATAAGCTCGGCCAGTTTTTTTCTTCAATTGCCCTTTCTCCATCATACGAATTAAGGCCATGATGGCTTTTTCCATTTGGCTAGAACGATAAATATTGGCTATGGCCTTGAAGCATATGGATTGGGTTGATGGGGATGCCTTATTTATATCTTCGCCTTTCAGGAGGTTTTCTAAAAATAAAAAATGACTCTCCTGTTGGATCGTTTTAACTTGCTGGAAACTTTTGGCCACAATTTCTGCATTATCGGTTAGGATAGCATTTTTAATCTGCTGGCTTACCGACTCAAATCTTTTTCGCTTGACCTTTTCCCTCTTGATGTCGAGTATGTTTTCTGTATGGTCTTCTGGGGAAGAAATCAGGAATGCATTGAGTAGATGGCTATAATAAATTTTCTCTTTGTGGTCATAGTAAAAATCTAAGAACTCCTTTTTGGAGTATGGGGCGTTTAAGTCAATTTCGTCTTTTGAAAACAAGCAGCCTTTATTTAAAATTTTGCGGATGCGATGTTCTACAATGGCTTTATCCAACAAACTCCCCAGATCCCGTAAGGCCTTACTCTTCCCCTCCAGCATCTCATGCTCCAAGGCCGCTACGATACTTTCGTATTCTACGGCAGAGATATGCCTAACTTGTCCCTGCAAGGGGATAAGGAAGATAACGATTAATATACAGGATATGTTAAGTTTCATCATGCCACAGGAGATTCTTTAAAGAAATGACCATTGCTAATGGTTTCCTTTAAAACTGATGAAACAACTGCAAGAATTGAACCGACTTTTTTTTAATATAAAATGGTGGAGTTGTTGAAAGATGGAGGTGAGGAACGCGTTTTGAAAATGGTGTTATTACTTTGGGGGAAGGCAGTACATTAAGTCGTTATGTGAAATTAAATGAAACATAAATAAAATAAATATGTTTAATTGCATGTATAGTTTGAAAGATTAATTTTGTGTTATTTGTACTTAAATAAAGCCACTTTTGAAAAAGTAATAAGTTTAAAACTTTATTCATCATAAGGCGACTCCCGAAAAGCCTGAAAAGAGTAGGGATAAACATTTTTTTAAATAATTAAAATTATGGGATCAATTAAAAAAGCGATAGATAGTGTTACTGGCAAACAAGATGCGGATCAAATCAAGGAACGATTAGAAATGTTACTGAGATTATCAAAGTCGAAAATTCAATACTACAGGACAAAGCTTGAGGAGCAATTCTTAAACCCTGGAGAGATAGATCGTATTCAAATTCCAGGTACACGTGCAATAAAATATATTGAACAATACCATGTAGCTTCTTCGTCATCACTCAGCAAAGATTTCAAGGGACATCTTGATGGTGCTATTGACTCATTCTTTTCAATTGGGGACAAAGGTTCGAAAACGAAAGATTCGGTAAAAGGTGGTATAAAAAATTTGATTAGTGGGGCTTTAGATGTTTTTATAGGTTCGACAGAGGCAGGTGAGAGTGAGGAGCATATATACTTTATCGTTCCAGAGAATAATGCATTAATACGAGCAGATGTTATGTTGTGGAAGTATCATATGTCAGATAAAACAATAACAGATAACAAGGACACGGCGATAGCTTACATACTCTGTAAGTCAGTTGTGGATCACACTAAAGTCACATTGGATGAGATGATTTATTTGATTTCCATGGCACTTAGTGAGAATGAGTATAGGCCAATATCGAAAACAGTTTGGCAAAAATGGGAAGGTACTGGAGCCACTGAAAAATTAACTAGAGTAAGTACTAAGCCACCTAAAGGACAAATAGCAGCTTACAGTCAAATTGTAGAAGTTTATACAATGGATTCTAGTGGGAACCCGGTTCCAATAGACCCTGAGAAAGCAGCCGCTAGTACTATAAAGCAAAATGACCCTGATACATGGGATAATTGGCGTCCATGGATGGGTGGTTCGTTAACAAAACCATCAATCCATGATGTCGAACACTATTTAGAAGAATTAACAGAGTGTTGGGAAACATTAAGAGGAAAGCTAAGGGATGATAAGGCTCAGGCTGGCAAAGAGTAATAACAGCATTTCATTGTCATTACCTTCTGAATATCCTACAAAAGTTAGTCAAGAATATAACTTTAAAAGTAAAGGAAAA
>JAHDGC010000186.1 GCA_020627865.1 Saprospiraceae bacterium
ACTAAAATCATCACATTTTGAAAATTTCTGACTTTATTGAAGTAAAAAATCCGCGTGTTTCGGCTCGGTACCAAAAAGACAAAGTGGCAAAGGGGCATTTCATTGAAGATTATATCAATGGAAAAGTAGACATCAACACGGATTACCTAGAAATGATGGCTCATAAAAATGATCTATTTTCTTGGGATTATATTGCCCATCATTACAAGTTTTTTATCACTCGGATGATTCCGGAAGTTGCTATCCATTCTCAAAAACAAGATGAGCGTATCATCCGTAGTCATTATGATGATAAGAATGATTTGTTTCGCTGGTTTCTTGGACCACGCATGATTTATACCAGTTGTTACTTTACTGATGATAATGAAACGCTGGAGCAAGCACAGGACAACAAGATGGACCTCATTGCACAAAAAATGCAGCTCAAATCCGGAGAATCTTTGTTAGATATTGGCTGTGGCTGGGGGACACTAATCGCCCATATGGCTAAATATTATGGTGTAGACTGTACGGGAGTGACGATTGCGCAAGCTGGGGTAAACTGGGCAACAGAGCAAATTAAACAGTACGGTGTTTCCGATAAAGCCAGAGCATTGCGCATGGATTACCGAGACATTCCACAAAAAAAATACGATAAGATCACCTGTCTTGAAATGGCAGAACATGTTGGGATTAAAAATTTCAAAAAGTTCATGCGCCAGTGTTATGACTTGCTGGAAGATGATGGCTTATTTTACATTCAAATTGCTTGCCTACGGGAACGGAAACACTTGTTTGATCGTCACAACCGTGAAGACCTCGTGTGGGGTTTGTTCATGAATGAGTATATTTTTTCCGGTGCAGATGCGAGCATGCCCCTTCACTGGGATTTGAAACGCTTGGAGAAAGTTGGTTTTGAGGTACACAGTGTTGAAAATATCGGTATCCACTATTCAAAAACCATTCACCATTGGTACAATAACTGGATGCATAACAAGGAAAAGGTATTGGCAAAGTATGGCCAAAAGACGTTTAGGATTTACGAAATTTTTCTGGGGTGGTCTGTCCTTATTGCCAAGCATGGGGGTTCTACGGCCTACCAGATTTTATGCCGCAAGAACCTCGACCATTTTGATCGTAAAAAGTTTATTGGAGCTGTGAATATGGGAGAAACCAGCGGTTTCCAAAAACCAAAAAGGGAGAGTATTATTATGGAAGATATCGTACTATAATATACAGGATCAAGATTCCAAAGCACCGAGCGATGAAAATTTGTTCCGTGTTTTTAATAAAAGCTAAAAGGTTATCCAAATATTTGGATAACCTTTTACATAAAATTATTACAGCCTAACAGACTGAATAATGTGTTTCTACAAAAAAACGCTAATGACAAAACAAGTCCTAAAATAAGTTTTTCATTTTATTCAGAACATCACCAGCATCACCGCCAACCATACTGGCCAAGCCACCAAGGTCAAAAGCTTTGTCTGCATCATCGGTAGACATAAACTTGTCTTTCAGGCTGTTGATTAAATCTGGTGCTGTATTTTGAGCTTCTGTTTGGGCTTCTTCGGCACTCATTCCTTTGCTTTGCAAAATCTCAGAAAGCTTGCCTTGCAACATGTTAAAAACACCGTTGGAAGATGCATCACCTCCGCCAGAAAATAAAGCAGTTACCTGACTCAAATTGCCAGAGCTAATCTGGTTCTGGATAATTTCCATAAACGCACCCGCACCTTCTGAAGCGGCTTCGTTCGTTTCTGTCGCACCTAAGCTATTGCCTAACATCTTTTTGGCCATTTGTTCCATAGCCATAGATTTCAATTGATCTAACATAAGTTCAAAGTTAATTTAAAAGTAGATAAATTTACGGTTCCGAAGCAAAATCTAAATCGTCTTACTCCAGAGCAGTTAAGTGTTCATATGCTAATCTCTCGTTGTCAAGGGTTGCGTGTGTGTTGTTGTCTCAAAGAGTTTCTACATCAATATATTGACTGCTTACTACATTAAGACGACAACAACTTTAAATGTCACATTTTCGACATATTTTGTTTAACGGAAAATGCAACCATAGGTTACACTCCTTGAAATCTATTCTAAAAAAAGCCGGAAGTAAGACTTTTTGACTGTCCCACTTCCGGCAATTTTACAAAAAAATGACATCAAGTATTTTTACACATGCAACGCACGATCACCCGTTGCTGCTAGTGCCGCCTCCTTGAAGGCTTCCGTGTAAGTTGGGTGTGCATGGCTCATTCGGGAAGCATCTTCGGCCGAAGCTCGAAACTCCATTAAGGCTACAGCTTCCGCAATCATATCAGCCGTTCTTGGCCCGACCATATGCACTCCGAGAATCTCATCGGTTTCCTTATGCGCCAACACCTTTACCATACCTTCGGTATCCATACTCGCCCTCGCGCGCCCCAATGCCTTGAAGGGGAATTTTCCAGATTTATAAGGAATGCCTTTTTCCTTTAGTTGTTCTTCTGTGTGACCTACCGCTGCAACCTCTGGCCAAGTATAAACCACCCCCGGAATCAGTAGGTAATTGATATGTGGCTTTTGCCCGACGATGGTTTCCGCGACAAAGACGCCTTCCTCTTCTGCTTTATGAGCCAACATAGCCCCTTTCACCACATCACCAATTGCATAAATACCTTTGGTTGTCGTTTCTAAGTGATCATTTACAACTATCCGCCCCTTTTCATCCTTTTCTACACCTGCATTTTCCAGTCCCAACTTATCCGTATATGGACGACGGCCAATAGCGATAAGGCAATAATCCGCCTTAATATTTAACAATTCTTCTCCGTCTCGCTTTTTAAAATCAACACTAACGCCTTTATCATCGCCCTTCACTTCCGTAACCATATGACTAAGGTGGAATTTCATACCCAGTTTCTTGAGGGAACGACGCAGTTCCTTACCACAATCTTTATCCATGCCCGGCAATACCCTATCCATATATTCTACAACCTCAATTTCGGTACCCAACCGAGCAAAAACAGAACCCAACTCCAAACCGATTACGCCAGCTCCAATAATCACCATCCTTTTAGGCACCTCATCTATATTAAGGGCTTCTGTCGAGGTGATGACTCTTTTTTTATCGTAATTAAAAGCAGGCGGCGTAATAGGTTTTGACCCTGTAGCGATGATGGTTTTATCCGTCTCAATTTCTTCAGATGTGCCATCATTTTTAGCAATTGCAATTTTATTCGCATTAACGAAGCTGCCATGTCCATGATAGACATCAATTTTGTTTTTCTTCATTAAGAAATCAATACCTTTCGTTGTTTGGCTGACCACATCGCCCTTCCGCTTGACCATTTGCGCCATGTCTACCTTGAGATTTTCGAGCAGAATGCCATGTTCGGCAAATTTCCCATGCGCATTATGATAATGTTCTGAAGAATCTAACAATGCTTTCGAGGGAATACACCCAACATTCAGGCAAGTTCCACCGAGCGCATCATATCTTTCAATAATCGCTGTTTTTAAACCCAATTGGGCAGCTCTTATCGCTGCAACATAACCTCCTGGGCCAGACCCAATTACCGTGAGATCGTATTTTGACATTTTATGAAAATATAAATTGAGAAATTAAGATAAATGGCATGGGAAATTATGTTGTTACCTACGCGTGTACTACATACGTTGCAATAGACACAATCCATGCGTTTTTATTAGACGTAATATTGCTATCAGACGCAATACATTGCGTCTCTACGTATTATTATTTTTATCGTTTGGTTTCGGCTTATTTTTTGGCCGTCTCCGTTTTGGCCTTGATTTCTTCGGTGCCTCCTGATTTTTTTGTCCACCATCCGCTTTAGGAGAATTTTGTTTGTTGGTAGGCGGATTTCCTTTTTTCCTCGGATCAGGTCTTCTGGAGCGCCCTCTTCCGGATCTCCGATCTCCCGTCTTTCCGTCCTCTGTTTTTTTGTTGGTTGTTTTGTTAGTAACGGGTTTCTTATCCGCTCCTTTTTTATCAACAGGCTTTCTGTCTTTTGGTTTTTCTCCAGGCCTGTTATTTTTATCTTTCTGACCGTCAGGTCTATTTTTAGATTGATTCCCAGCAGCTACTCCCCGCGAATTGTCCTGATTTTTATTCCGTTTTCTCCGACGTTTTCTCTTGCGGCGTTCTTCTGGCGGCAACTCAATCACATTCGTAACATCTCCATAATCCATTTCAACATCGGCACCACTTAACAAGGTAGAATCCTGCAACTCCATTGGAGTCTTACCCGCTTTGTTTTCTGCCAGAATCTCCTCTACACGCTCTACATCAAGTGGATAAAATTTCCCTCTGATACCATTTTTAATATAGGCATAATACATGACCCCTCTAAAAATATCCGTTTTCACCAAAGTTGCAATGCCAGCCTCGGTCTTTAAAGTATCCGCTTTTTTAGGAAATCGACCAAGCGCGTCCACATAAGAATCCAATTCATAATTGAGGCAACATTTCAACCGGCCACATTGCCCAGAAAGCTTCGCCTGATTGATGGCCAAGTTCTGATAACGAGCCGCGGCAGTAGACACCGACTTGAAGTCTGACAACCAAGTAGAACAACACAACTCCCTACCGCAAGAACCCAACCCACCAATGCGAGCGCTCTCCTGACGGGCACCAATTTGGCGCATCTCAATCTTCACCCGAAACTCTTTGGCATAATGCCGGATAAGCTCCCTAAAATCTACCCGTCCGTCGGCAGTATAATAAAAGGTTGCCTTACGCCGGTCTCCTTGGTATTCCACATCCCCTATTTTCATATTAATATCCAAGGTCCGCGCAATAGCCCTAGCCCGCACCATTGTCTTTTGTTCCAAGGCCCTTGCCTCCGACAAACGTTCTAAATCCCTTCTATTGGCAACCCGCAAAACTTTATTAAAAATATTATCCTTGTTTACTTTCTTCTTCCTCATCTGCAAGCGCACCAACTCTCCAGAAAGGCTTATTTTTCCAACATCGTATCCCGCCGAGGTTTCTAACACAACCGTATCTCCCGTACTAGCAGTAGTATAAGGCATATTGTAATAAAAATCCTTACGGGCACCATTTTTAAAACTCACCTCCACAATCTCAAAATGATCCGGATCATGAATATCTGTCGTCGCCAGCCAGTCGTAAGTATTGAGTCGGTTACAACCTCCACTGGCACAACCCCCATTCCCACAACCTCCTGGCTTACCATCCTTCGTAGAACATCCTGTACATGCCATCTTTTATATCATTAAAGTCGTAGCATTTATGATTTTGCCACGACGGGTTTTAAAATACTATGCATCTGTAACGAAGCATCCATAAACAAAATTTTAGGATTCGCATTTCGTTCTACACCAAAGATGCAATCATTGAATATATCTGTAAGTTTTTCTATCTGTTCAAAGTTGATGACCCCCGCCATATTTCGGGCAGATTTCATTTCGGCTGCTTGAAAACGAACACCTCTTCCATCTGTCATTTTAAGGATCAGGAATTCTCGCATAAAATGAAGTGCATATCTGAGAAAATACTTCTGATTTTCTCGGCCAATTTTTGCAAACTCATTCACCCACTCTAACATCGCAGGGCCATACCCTTTGAAGCACCTCCGCATCCAATCCAGAAATAATTTCTGATTATCATTATTACTGTTGGCGACAAGGCTCAATGCCTCATTGAAATTTCCGTCGGCAAGAAAGGCAATCGAATCGGCTTGCTCTTGAGAAAGATTTTGTTGCACTTGCAATCCCTGGCTGATGTCCTCGTCCTTCAATATCGGTACTTTAACCAATTGGCATCTCGACAAAACCGTATTCAGGATCAACTCCTGATTTTCCGCCACCAGTATAAACAGGGTATTTTCTGGTGGTTCTTCGATTAATTTCAACAGGCGATTCCCCTCTTTTCCTAAGTATTCCGGTCGCCAAATCAATAACACTTTCCACGTACTTTCAAAACTTTTTAAACTCAGCTTCCGGACAATCTCCTGACACTCCAGCGCGGTGATGTTCCCCTGTTTATTTTCCGCACCAATTTTTGCCAACCACTGGTTCACATTCATATAAGGATTTTGCAAAAGTGCCTCCCGCCATTCTTTAAGAAAGTTGCTGCTGGTCATTTTAGACCCAACCGACGGAAAACTAAAATGCATATCCGGATGAATATATTTCGAGGCCTTTACACAATTGGGGCAAATACCACAGGCCAAACCATCTTTTCTATTATCACACAAAACATACTGCGCAAAAGCCAATGCCAAGGCAAGTTTTCCACATCCTTCAGCACCTAGCATGATAACGGCATGTGGCATTCTACCAGAATCTACCCATGCCGGCATCTCTTTTTTAAGCGTTTCCTGACCGAGAATATCTTTAAAAAGCATAGTTTTCCACAATTTAATTGTGAATAAGTTTTCAAAAATGTGGATAAGTATTATTCAAAAAATAGAATCGACATTTAATATTGCCAACCATTAAGCCATTAAGGTTCATTAAGAAAGAAACAACAAGTTGTTTCCTTAATTTTCTTAATTTCTTAATGGTTCAAGGAAAACTACTGTCTAGTATAAATGTCGAAATAATTTTTTAAACGTTACTAAGTGGTTGATCGAAGTATACGTGACCAAACTATAAAGAACGACAGCAAAGAAAAAACGCTAAACTGTAGTTTGCAACTACAGTTGCATATGTTTAGTTAAAGCTACAGACTAAATTTAAACTCGGTTATAAAAAACCAGCACATTTGTCTTCACATTTGATCGTTAAAGTCTAACATCCGGCATTGGCTAATAATAAGATGTCCGTAGTTAAAAACTACTCACAACGCACGTAAGTTACCAAATTTGCATTCAATACACTGTCAAAAAGCAATACTAAATACATAATAGTGGCTACAGCCAAAATCATAAAAAGTTGGAAAACCAATAGCTTTGAAGAGAGATTCCTAGAGTCTTAAGGGAGATTTATACCCCAACATTTAGATAATCTACAATAGCAGCATCCACCGGGCTAACGGCTGAGGGAAAGGCATTCAAGAGTATTCCTTTTTCATCTATCAGGAACTTGTGAAAATTCCAAGCAACCTCCGCATCCATCACGCCATTCTCTTGCTTGGTACAAAGCCACTGATATAAAGGATGCCTATCTTCTCCTAGAACCGGAATTTTGGCCGATATAGGAAAAGTTACCCCATAATTTCGGGTACAAAACGACTGGATTTCATCGTGTGATCCCGGTTCTTGTCCACCAAAATCATTGGAGGGACAAGCGATGATAGCTAATTTATCTTTAAATGTTTCGTATAATTCCTGCAATTGTTGATATTGGGGTGTAAAACCACATTCGGAAGCAACATTTACGATTAAGATCTTTTTACCCTCAAAATCAGCAAAGTTTATTTTACTTCCATCTATTGCATCAATATGTAAACTATGTATTGAAGTCATTTCCAACTTTTTGGCAAAAATAATTATTTTATTTGGATTTAAGTAATAACCTTTGTATTGGTATTCATTATATAAATAGTTAATGGTTAAAGAATTAATATTAATAGGAGATATGATATAAAAACCTACTATCATCATACCAAGAATATAAAAATGTCGATTTGGGGTGGTCACAATCGTATTATTTTTATTAAAACAGGCCAAAATCACGATAATATGAGAATTTCAGTTTTCAGGAAAGCCCATTTTAATGCTGCGCACCGTTTGCATGTACCGGAGTGGACAGATGATCGCAATAAGGAAGTGTTTGGACTTTGTAATAGTCCGAACTATCATGGCCATAATTACGAACTTATTGTAAAATTGACGGGAGAGGTGGATCCTGTTACTGGTTTTTTGATGGATTTAAAGGAATTAAAACAAATTATCTATGAAGAAGTAGAACTTCGTTTTGATCATAAAAACCTGAATTTGGATACTGAAACGTTCAAAACCCTTAACCCAACAGCTGAAAATATTTGCTATACCATCTGGGAATTGCTGCGAGAGCGGCTGGATGATCGGCTAGAACTTTCGGTCAGGTTATTTGAAACACCGAGGAATTTTGTGGAATATCCTGGGTAGGGACATAAAAGTAGGGACAAGGCATGCCTTGTCCCTACTTCGTTTTTTTATAAAAGAGCCTTTTTGTCTTTGACTTGTTATATAATATTCCTATTTTTCCAGCCGAATTAAATATCTTATAAAATCTTATTTTTTTTATGGCTATTCCTGCAAATTTAAAATATACCGAAGATCACGAATGGATTTCCATTGAAGATAATATCGGTACCATAGGTATTACGGATCATGCACAAAGTGAACTGGGCGAACTGGTTTATATTGAGGTAGAAACCGTTGAGGAAACCCTAGAAAAAGGAGCAGAATTCGGTACCGTTGAGGCTGTAAAAACCACTGCCGAACTTTTTATGCCCGTTTCCGGAAAGATTGTAGAGTTCAATTCCGAACTAGAAGACAATCCGGAACTGGCCAATGAATCTCCTTACGAAAAAGGTTGGATTATCAAGGTTGAGTTGTCCGATCTAAAGGAATTGGAAGGTTTGTTAGATGATAAAGCTTATGGCGCTTTGATTGGATAAAGGGTTTGATCAAAGCTAGTGGTTAGCTTGAAGCTAACCACTAGCTTTGAAAGAAAAGAATTTTTTTTCAACATCATACACCAAAACAAAACACTACTGCATCTTACCACTGTAAGCTGCTTGCAAATTGTTCAACCTTGAAGCATTTTATTCCCGCGATCCTCTGGAGCGTATTTATTTTCATATTATCCGCAGGGCCAGGTATTCAACTACCGGAAAAATGGTGGGATTTATCCCCGGACAAGCTGGGGCACATGTTTGTATATGGTGTCCAATGTTTTCTTTTGCTTTATGCAATCCAAAAAAAGACTGGAGAAAAATGTTCCGGAAAAGTGCTGGTCAACATTACGATCCTCTGCTCTCTCTATGGAATTGCGATGGAAATCATGCAATATTGCTTTTTTCCAGGCAGATATTTTGAAAATATGGATATTATCGCAAATATTTTGGGTGCTTTGCTAGGAATGACTATCTTTAAAAAAATTTTTCAAAAAAACCACTTTTAGTTATGGATTTTATCTTTCTAATAGATATTGCCATTCCTGGAAAAACGTTGTCAATTATTATTGGCGTGCTCTGTCTTGCTATAGTGGGGATTATCTTCCTCATGCGAAACCGGCTCAATAGTAATGTTGATGTTTTACCAGAGAAGTACCAGGGTAAGAGTTTTAAATCTCCCCTGGTCGGACGAAACAAGTATCCAGATGCGGATGCCTTCAATTTCAGTGGTCCACTTTTTAACTTTGGATTATTAACGGCGCTTGCCCTTACTATCCTCGCCTTTAGCTGGACTTCCTATGAAGATGCCATCTTCATTCCGGACGATGCGCTGGAAATGGACGAAGAGATTGAAATCGAACCGCCAAGGACAGCAGAACCACCACCTCCTCCTCCGCCACCACCACCACCGGTGATTGAGGAAGTTCCTGAAGAAGAAATCGAAGAAGAGGAAGAACCCGTCTTTGAAAGTCAGGATATTGAAGAAGAAACGGAAATCGAGGCACCACCTCCGCCAGAGCCGGTTGAAGAAGCACCACCACCTCCTCCTCCTCCTCCGCCACCGCCACCAGAGCCAGAAGTGGAAGAGATTTTCAAGGTGGTTGAGCAGATGCCACGTTTCCCCGGTTGCGAAAACGAAGGAGATGATAATGCGAAAAAAGAATGTGCCAGTAAGAAGATGCTTGAGTTTATTTATAAAAACATTAAGTATCCACCTATTGCCCGTGAAAACGGTGTAGAAGGTACGGCTGTAATTCGCTTCGTTGTGGATAAAGATGGCTCCGTGAAAGATCCAGAAATTCTTCGGAATCCTGGAGCACAAACGGGTGAAGAGGCGCTCCGTGTTGTAAAAATGATGAACAACATGAGTCAAAAATGGATTCCAGGAAAACAAAGGGGTAAGGCCGTAAAGGTTTACTTCAACTTGCCTGTAAAATTCAGATTGCAATAATAATCAATTGGCTACGTGCCGGAAAATATTTATCAAAACAGTCACTAGTTCATTCTGGTGGCTGTTTTTTTTCTTGGAAAATTCCTATAATGCCTGAAGCAGAACCTGTCTGCGTGACCTTGTCAGGCCGGTTCAGATAATTGACTGATTTTCATAATTCCTTATTGCTTGTAACAATTACCGATTAGTTTCACTACTTTTGTCTTCCACTTCATTATTGTCAATTACTTGAACAGTATTACATAATGACTTTTTATTATTGATATAAAAAGTAACACCCGATAAGGTCTTAATGAGTTAAGGCTCTATTTACGATATTAAATGCTGAAATAAATTATAAACATCACTAAAATCATCACATTTTGAAAATTTCTGACTTTATTGAAGTAAAAAATCCGCGCGTTTCGGCACGGTACAAAAAAGATAAGGTGGCAAAAGGGCATTTCATTGAAGATTATATCAATGGAAAAGTGGACATCAATACGGATTATCTGGAAATGATGGCCCATAAAAATGACCTTTTTACTTGGGATTATATTGCCCATCATTACAAATTTTTTCTTACCCGGATGATTCCGGAAGTCGCTATTCATTCCCAAAAACAAGACGAGCGCATCATCCGTAGTCATTATGATGATAAGAATGAT
>JAHDGC010000187.1 GCA_020627865.1 Saprospiraceae bacterium
CTGGGGATTGTAGGGTGGGCGATGGCAGAATTTCCCTTTATCTCTGATTAAAATTTATACGAATCAAAATTCAATTGTAATGCATAATGGAGTATTCTTTCTATAGAAAATAAGCAATGGTAGATAATCCAAGATTCTTCTAAGGGGATTTTATGGAGAAATATTATGAAGATACTACCATGCGGGGAAAGAATTTCTCGAAAGGATAAAAAAATATTAAATTAAAGAAACTATTTATGTGAATATGAGTAATATAATTAGACATGCTAATGATTTTAAGGGAACTGGAAATAAATAAGCAGTAAAGATATGTAGATTATATTTTCCCGATTCCCTAAAACACGAGAATTAGCCTAGAACAAAAAACAACCATACACCATTTCACTGAACTTACTAGCCCTGTGTTTTTGATAATATCAGGCAGAAGAGCTATGCTGTTATCTGTCTAAACTTTTATTAGTTCTAAAAACAGATTTAAGATGAATTGCAAGAATACTATACTATTTGCCCTGGCATTCCTTTTGTTCAGTGGGGGCCTTAATGCACAGAAAAATAATGATAAACAAAAATCTGATAAAAAAATAGCGCCATCGGATAATGTAATCAAGGAGCAAAAAGTCAATGCTAAAAATGAAATATTGAATTTGCTCAAAGATGATAAGCGGATTTCTAACCGGAAAATGACTAGAATTGCCAGAGGTTTTGCGGCATCTCAAAGTGCGAATGAAGCAGAGTACTGGTATAGTCGTTTTATCAATAAAAAGTCAAAATCTGTTGACCTTTTCCGTTATGCGGAAATTCTACAGCGTAAAGGAAAATGCGAAGATGCAGTAAGATGGTTTGGTTTGTATAAGGAAAAATCCAAGCTTTCTAAAGATGATTATCAAGTCTTTCTGGAGAATTGTGCTGTCAATTTTGAGGTAACGGAAAATAAAAAAATTGCTATATACAATCTTGAATCCATCAATTCTAACTCGTTGGATTACAGTGCTATCCCTTACCAGAAAGGAATTGTTTTTACAAGTACCCGAAATGAGAAAGGTGATGAGAAAGAAAACAATACAGATTTATTTTTTGCTTTAAGAAAAGATGCAGAAGATGGAAAGAAATCCATAGACTTTCAAACGGTTTCTGTATTGGATGGCAATCTGAATGATAAAAAACATGACGGTATTGTCGCTTTCAATAGCTATGGAACCCAGATGTTTCTGACCCGTACAAATAAAGATGGACGAAACGGCAATTTGAAAATATATGCTTCTAATAAATTGGCCAATGGTTGGTCTGACCCCAAAGAGTTATCCTTCAACAGTAATCGCTACTCTTGTTGCCACCCTAGTATCTCGGCAGATAATAAGCGACTTTATTTTGCTTCTGATATGCCCGGCGGTTTTGGAGAAATGGATATTTACGTTTGTAAATTTGAAGATGGAGAATGGAAAGATCCCGTTAACCTAGGCCCAACTGTCAACAGCGAAAAGGCAGATGTTTTCCCTTTCATTTCTGCTGATAATAAATTGTATTTTGCTTCTGTTGGCCATCAAGGAATTGGAGGGCTGGATATTTACAAAACGGAGAAAAGTATTTTTGATGATGAATATAGCTGGAATGAAAGAACACATTTAGGAATTCCGGTTAATAGTGAAGATGATGATTTTGCTTTTTACATAGACGAAGATAACGAATCTGGTTTTTTTAGTTCCAATAGAAAAGGAGGCAAGGGGGGCGATGATATTTATGCTTGGGAAATAAAAAAAGAAGCGAAGCCGGTCGTCGTTAAAAAAGAGGAAAAAAAGGCAGATAATAAAACGGTAACAAAAGCAGAAAAGAAAAAGACAGATGACATCGTCGATACGCCAAAAGTTGAAAAGGTTGCCAAGTTTACCAGCGAGAGAAATT
Source organism: Saprospiraceae bacterium (assembly GCA_020627865.1). GTDB lineage: Bacteria > Bacteroidota > Bacteroidia > Chitinophagales > Saprospiraceae > JAHDGC01. The sequence goes on from JAHDGC010000187.1 coordinate 1,900, forward strand.
TAGATATTGGCAATAATTTATACATTACTTTGAAACCAGAAGATGGTGATAATAAGTTTCTCAAAGTTAATAACAAATCAGTTACGAAGTCGGTTGCTGGCGATAAAAATGCAGCTAAAGCTAAGGTCGTGACCAAGGCTCCTGCGGTAAAAGAGGAAGTGAAACGCAGTGCGAAGCATACATCAACGAAGCATGTGAAATCGACAGTTGTTACAAGTACGGCAACAATGGAAAAAATCAAATTTGCTTTGTTGAGAGATATTTATCATGAGTCAGGAAAATACACACTTGAAAATAAATCCATCAAAAATCTCGATGCAGTATCCACGTTGCTTCTAGAAAATCCAGCAGTACATATTGTGATTGAGTCACATACGGATTCCAATGGTGATGCTACTTATAACAAAGAACTTTCACAGAAAAGAGCAGAAAGTGTTCGTAGTTACTTTATCAAAAAAGGTATTGCCGCTTCAAGACTTACTGCGATTGGATTTGGAGAAATGCAATTAAAAAACCACTGTAAAGATGGAGTGAAGTGTAGCGAGGTAGAGCATTTAGAAAATAGAAGAACAGAAATGAAGATTAAAGAAAATTAAAGTTCGCCCCATTTGCTCTGGCAGAGATAGTCAGCATAGATCAATCCCTATGCTGACTATTTTTCTTTTATAATCATATTAAACGCTCCATAATACGTGTCAATGAAATCAATGCCCAGCTCGTCCGCCTTTGCTTTCCATTCTCTTATTTTCCATTTTTTATTTGAACCATCAGCAACTATTTTTTTAGGAGAAAGATAGTCTTGAACCTCTTCGAGATTTACTTTACAGTTTTCTCTCAATACGACTATGTCTGGTTGTAAGGCGGGAGGAACTTTCTGGATAGTGTGCCCATTTAGAAACAATAATTTTTTATCATAAAATTGAACAAATCCATTTCTGTAATACAGATTGGTACTTTTGTATTCAATATCCTCAAAATTAATAGCAATGACCTCGTCAATATTTTTAGACATTCTATTGTTTGCCGTTGCCCAAGCAGCCGTTTTCGGAGCCAAGGTTTTGGTTTGTAATCCAAAGCTTTTTTTTCCATCAAAAAAGTCAACACAACTCTGACCATGTATATGATAAATGACAATCTCTTTTTGATCAATGCTTTTTATATTTTGAAAAGCTGTCGTAGTGAAAAATAACACAATCGCAGTGAGGGTGCCCAGTAAGAGTCGAAAATTTTTTGCTTTTAAAAGCATAGCAAACAATACTATAGATAGGTATAGTAACAACATGCTGCCGAATCCTAACCAGAGTTCTTGATACACACCATAGGGCAATTGCTCAATAGCAAAAATCAAGGCATTCATAATCCAGATCGCACCGTAAAATATTTTGCCGATGAGCATGCCTAATAGAGGAATTTTACCCAGTGCAATAACCAAAATGCCCAAAGTCAAGATCAGTGTCGCAAAAGGAATGACCACCAATCCGGATAATATAAAATATACCGGAAATTGATTGAAGTAGAAAATGCTGATCGGGAAAGTTCCCAGCTGGGCCGCAAGGGCAACACTGGTTAGTGACCAGCAATAATCTCCCAATTTGTTTTCAATATACCAGATTTTGTAAATGCGTTGTTGAAAATAAACGATGCCCAATACGGCGAGGTAACTTAATTGGAAGCCAGGGTGGAGGATAAGCATCGGATTGATGAAAAGCAAAACGAATGCGGAAATGGCCAAGGTATTGTAAATGTTATTGTACCGTTCCAGTTTCAAGCCAATGACTAAAAAGCTAAACATGGTGGCTGCTCGAAGCACCGAGGGAGATGCGCCTGACACAAAAGCAAAAACCCAGATACCAGAAATTTGTAACAGAACAAATAGTAGTTTCTGCCATCGTTGCTGGGGTTTGAAAAATCCTAGAAAGATGCCCAATATCCCAGCAATGATTCCGACGTGTAATCCAGAAACGGCCAGTACATGCATCGCTCCTGTTCTGGCATAACTATTTCGTAGTTCAGGGCTAAGTTCGTCCTTGTATCCTAAAATAAGCGCTGATCCAACAGCAAACTCCCGTTCTCCGAGCAGGTGTGTTTTTAATTGTGTTAAACAATATGATTGCATTTTCTTGGCTGTTGACCAAAGTCCATGATCTGTATTTTTTGCCAATAATTGTATTTGCCCAGAAGGAATGTAACTTCGGTGGTAAATATTATCAAACCGCAATAATTTTCTATAATCAAATGCTTCGGGGTTTTGAGGTGGATCCAAAGTTTGTATCTTAGCCTTGACTAAAATCTCATCCCCAAAATCAAGCGTGTTGGACAAGCTATCCAATTCCAACGCTAGCAATATGTTCCCTAAGGTGGGTGTAAAGTTTTTAAGACTGTCTCCCAGATGGGTTACCGCCAATTTTACTTTTACTGTATTCGCTTTTTTAGGATTTTCTATAATTTTTCCCGTAAGGTAATACGGGTTTTCATCAGTAGCATAGCTGAAATGAGCGGGATCATTAATTTCTTGATAGTGAAATCCAATATGGTAACCCATTGTTAGCAGCAAGGCATATAACAATGCACCAAACTGCCAACGCTTTGTAAACGTCGTTTTAGAAAAATGTTGAACGAGGATAAAGATGGACAGTACAACCAGAAGATAGGAGAGGCCGGGAATCGTAATATTCAAGAACAAGGCAAGTAGAATGCCTACGATAAAAAACACCAATGCCCGGACGAGTGGGATTTCTCTCCAGTTGATCATTTTCTCTTAGTTTGTTTTGATGATAAAGTTTCGACTTCTCAAGGCGACCGGTTAGCTTAAGCAAACGGTCGCCTTGAGAAGCGCTAAGTTGGCACAACCGTATACCGCCCCACAAACTCTTCCATTTCATCCACCATCGCCGGAGAGCCTATAACAATAGTCGTACGTTGATGCAGTTCTGTCGCTTGCAAATCCAGAATTCTTTCCAGTTGGCAAGTAATCGCTTTCCCTCCGGCTTGTTCTACGATAAATGCAAGTGGATTACACTCATACAAAACCCGCAATTTCCCTTGCGGATATTTACGCGTATTAGGGTAGAGAAATATTCCACCTTGGAACAATGTTCGATGAATATCAGAAACCATAGAGCCGATATAACGCAGGCGAAGGTTCATGTCAGAACAATGGTCAATATAACGACGCATTTCTACATCAAACTTCAAGTAGTAACCTTGATTGACGGAATAATAATTCCCCCGATCTGGAATTTTTATATCCCGATGCGAAAGGCAAAATTCACCGATTGAAGGATCAAGCGTGAACCCATTGACACCCCTTCCGGTAGAATAAACCAGAATTGTAGAAGTCCCATAAAGCACATATCCAGCCGCCACTTGCTCAGATCCTTTTTGCAAAAAGTCCTCAAGCGTCACATCTCCATTGGCATCTGATTTCCTCCGAAAAATGGAAAAAATAGTCCCTACAGAAACGTTGACATCAATGTTAGAAGAACCATCCAAGGGATCAAAAAGTACGACATATTTTGCATTCTTGGATTCCACCGTAGGCATCGGGATAAAGTCCTCATTTTCCTCAGAGGCAATCCCACAACATTCCCCACTGTTTTTCAGGCAAGTGATAAGCTTTTCATTGGCGTACATATCTAGCTTCTGCACTTCATCTCCAGATGCATTGGAGTTGCCATCGACGCCAAGGATATTGACAAGCCCTGCCTTGTTGACTTCACGATTCACAATCTTTGCAGCAACGCCAATGTCTCGCAAAAGGCCGGTCAACTCTCCAGAAGCATAAGGAAAATCTTTCTGACGATGAATGATAAATTCATCTAGCGTAATAATCTGATTTTTATCCATTGAAAAGGTTTTGTCATGTTTAGTTTGGTGCTGATAGTGAGGTTAATTAAAAATTGACAGATAAGAATTCTGAAAATCCACAAATCCAGTAAATTCTAATCCAACCCTTCACAAGATTACTCAAAACCCTACACCAAAATTCCGCCCCAAAGGTAACTAGTTTTTTACCTTTTCTGAAATTTAAAAGGAGGAAATCGTTTGTGTTAGTTTTACAATTAGTAGCGTCGTAATGCTTGTGACGTTTTTGAAGGCTTAGAAGCCTACGAGATCCTGTTCAATAATATTATTACTTATTAGTGTCTCATTTTTCAAAACGAGTGTATTGAATTTTGAGGGAAATGTTTCCATTTTAGCATTTTTAAAATGCTTCATAGTAGTAAAGTTTAATTTTTTTTTTGGTTAAAAATATGGCTATAACTAAAGTTACTGGACTCTGGATTTGTAAAAATCTTATCGAGCACCTTCTAGCTCCGCAATTTTCTCGCGCAACCAAGTGTCAGAAGCAACGCCACCTGAATTTTCCACATCAAGCTTGAGTTGTTCGATTTCTTTTTTATCTCTACGGTTAATTCTCGTTAATTTTTTTACAAATTTTATAAGATTTAAACACAGTTTTTTATGTTTCTGAGATATTTTCTTATTCCTGTTTAAGAAGACCCTGAAGCTATCAAATAAGGAGTAAAGGGGTTCTATTTCATCCGTTTCATAATATATAGCCATGAGCATGGTTTTGGCTCCTAAATTGTATGCGGGGTCTTCATATTCTACATTTTGAAGGAGTTCAATAACTTTGTTATAGTCTTTTTTGTAAAAGAATAGTTGGGATAAATTATAATGTACGGCATTTTCCCTGAATGTTTCTGGGAGTTTATATTGATAGGTATTTATGTAGTTTTCTACCCAGTCGAACTTTTTTAATCTTAATGCAATTACGACGGTATTTTTAAAAACCCAAGGAGAAATTTCATCTGCAATAAGATTATTTTTCAAGATTTGATCATAGACAAATAAATATTCTTTTAGAAACTCTTGGTTTCCTGTATTTATATTATAAATACAGAAATTCAAAGCAGTTGTAAATAAATGTTCAAGCTCAGATTTAGGGAATATATCAGAATAAGAATTGATTAGCTTTATTAAATTATCATAAGCAAGCTTATCCTGTGGTTCCTTGATGATCAGTAAAAGATGATAATAAACAGTTATTGGGGGTATATCGTCATAATTATAACTCTTTATATGGTTTATGATCTCATCAATAAACAATACTTCATAGTTCTGAGATACAACATACTGCTGCGTCAATACTAGGCAATAATATTTTAATTTTTCAGCTAGATAAAAACGATCCAAATTGGTTACGATTTCTTCGACATTCTGTCTTGCTCTTCTTTTATGCTCTTTTTGAGTTAGGTCGAAATAATTTCTTTCTATCTGATATTGATAAAAATAATAGGATGAAGGTTTGTAAAGTTGTTTTTTAGATAAAAGTCTTGCCGACTTCATAGAGCTATTGTACAACTTTTCCATTTTTCTATTCCCAATAGCCTCAATTAGGTAAGTGGCTTGATAAAGCGGATTCTCTTCAAAGACCTGCTGGGCAAGAAATCCTTCGATCAACTTTAACAAATCAGAACAATACTTCCGAAATCTTGTATAATCGTAAGGTCTGTCAGGTTTTAGAAGTGTCCATACCTCTTCTTTATTCGGAAATTTTTCATCAATTCCATTTTCATCAATTCCTTTGTATTTATTGGAAATATCCAGTAAAAGCTCAAACAAATCTTTTAAAGTCTCATTTTTATTAAAATATGGAGAATTTATATACTTCCGTAACCTATTTTGCTCATAAACATCGAAATAGGTCAAAATGGTATAAACTTTGCTGGTATACATTTGGTATATTTTTTTTCGGAAAAAGCAGCTTTTTTCCACTAAAAAAGTTATATTTGTAATAGAACACACATATCATCCATCCCCCTGTCTTTTCATCATTGAAACTATCCTGTTTCAACATTCCAAAAAATTCAAGGGTTTGGGCTTTTGCATTCTATTTGATGCAGAAATTTTATATTATTTTTTTATTATTATTTTTGAAATCATTGGTGGTTTTCCGATTAATTTTATTAATTTCACTGCTGAACATAAAAATAGTAATTTTTGAACGATTAATAAATTTAAATATTTCACAATCGTTCTTGTTAAGTTATTTTGTTTTTTAATAATTAATTGATTAACAGGGGGTTAATTCAAGATATTTATATAAAATTAAAAAATAAAAACTTCACAATTATCCAATTTTGTCTTTGTTTTCGAAGGTCATTATACCTATTATTGTAGTATGTAAGAACCTGATAAGACGAGTTAGCTAAATCCAATGACAATGAACCTATCTTTACGAACATTTAAAAAAGTTGCTTTGTGCCTCGTGCTCCTACTGGGAACACTGTGCTCCTATGGGCAAAGCAGCTTTTATCAAAACTTTACCCTCATCGAAGGGGAAGTATTTGAATGGTCTTTCGAGTCCAATCCAATCTATCCCGTTATTTCTGTTCATGCTGCCAATGGTGCCAGTTGCCTTGAAGGTGGGAGTAATTGTAATCTGGGTGTCACAGGAGACAACACCCTGACTTATACACCGGATGCTGGCTTTTTAGGCAATGACACGATTCAAATTCGTTATTGGATTATCAATTATCCAGCTACGGGATATTGGGTCGAGACGGGCATAGTCATTTCTGTCGTGCCTTCCATCGTTAATGCCATAAGTGATTTTACGAATACAAATATTAATGTTCCAGTTGCAATTGATGTGACCGAAAATGATTCTAGTTCTGCCGGAGAGGTATCCTTGAGTTCTATTTCTGTCGTAAATAATGGAACAGCTTATATCGAAGATGGCCAAATCGTCTTTATTCCTGCCTTTGATTTTTCTGGCACAGCACAACTGAATTATGTCATTTGTGATGCCATAGGTACTTGTGAAACGGGTACGGCAACTATTTTCGTAGAAGGAAATTCGGCCAATAGTGATACCTTGAACCTTACAACGGCTCAAAACACACCATTGGAGGTGATCCTGGATTTAACCAATGGCTATCAATATGTAGCCTTGGCCGCTAATGGTGATTTGGCTCAAATAAATGATGGTACGGTATTGTATACACCGGATGCTGATTTTACAGGTTCAGACCAGTTTACTATAGCCGTTAATGTGAATGGCAATGCTCGCCTTGTTACGGTTAATATTGAGGTGATTTTTGTTCCGCTACCGAATATCTATGCTTTTGATGATTATGCTTATACCGCTATTGGTCAAACAGTATCCATAGATGTTACCCTAAATGATATTAATACAACCCTTACCAATCCGGTTATCAATGATTATCCAGATCATGGAACGATAGTCGTGAGTGGTGGGATCATTACATATACGCCTGATCCTAACTTTGAAGGAGTTGATCAAATTACGTATCGGGTTTGTACACAACCTGCATATGAATGTGAATATGCCAATGTGTATATCCATGTTGGAAATCAAGAGCCGTCTCAGTCTACATTTGAGCTGATGACGCCGATGAGTACACCTTTGGTCTTACCATATCCTGCAACTTTTGACCAGTTTATTTTTAACTTGTTGAATGCTCCGGAGAATGGAGAGTTTTATTTCCAACAAGGAAATAGTACTTATGCTTGTAATGGTCAGGCAGTAACCGGTAACAATCTTCTGATCTATTGTCCAAATCCTGAGTTTTTGGGCATTGATGAGTTTGAGATGGAATATTGTGTTGGTGATTTTTGTACGACCGTAAAAGTTATTGTCAATGTTACTGAAATTGACCCGGCACCACCAATTGATGAGTTCTGTATAGAGGAATGTGTATGGGCAGGTGATTCAAATAATGATGGTGTGGTCAACATGCAGGATTTATTACCATTGGGATTATGTGCAGGAGAGTTAGGCATTCCTCGTCCGAATGCTGCGATTGCTTGGTATGGTCAGTATGGAGAAAGTTGGAACAGCAGTTTTGGCAATAATGTCGATCTTAAATATGTAGACGGTGACGGTGACGGCATGATTATGAGCGCGGATACGACACCGATAAGTCAGTTCTATGGTTTGAGACATAATCTAACACCAGCATATGAATATCCAATTGAGAATGCTTTGATTTTTCGCGATGCAGCTTCTGGTCCATATGAAGCAGGAGATTGGGTAGAGTTGGATATAATTCTGGGAGCAGAGGGATTGGAAGCAGTGGATAAATACGGATTGACATTTGAAATGCATTATAATCCGGATATTATCAATGCAGCAAGTTTGCAAATTAGTTTTGATGATAATAGTTGGTTGGCTTATAATTCTCCAATGCTGTCGCTGGTCAAGCCAATTTATGAAGGAAGAACAGATGTAGGACTTACCAGAACAGCAGGCTCTACTGTAACAGGACAGGGCAAAATTGGTAAAATTAGATTTATTATAGTTGATGATGTAGTCGGCTTCCGTATTCCAAATCTTGAAACTATTGTCTCTGCCCGTTCTGTATTCTCTATGAATTCTGCTGGGCAATATGTTGGTTTAAATGATGTGGATATTAATATCCCGATCAGCTCAGATCCTCGGGAGCAGCTTACCGCAGAAGATTTGGTCATCTGGCCAAACCCTGCCACACATGTGGATGAAATTAACCTACATATTAACGGTTATGGCAATAAAATAGAATCATTTGAAGTTTATACTATATCGGGTAATTTAATGTTCCGTTCTACAGAGACGAGTGTTAAAACCATCCGCCACGATATTAGCCAGTATCAAAATGGCTTATATATCATGAAAGTTTATACAAATAAAGGCCCGATTTCTAGCAAGTTTCAAGTATTGAAAC
>JAHDGC010000188.1:0-727 GCA_020627865.1 Saprospiraceae bacterium
TTCTTCTCATCAAGACTTTGGTTGATCTTATTATTGGTTTTCACTAATGCATCTCTAACGGCAAGATTCAAATTCTCTACTTTTAAAGAGAGGTCTTTAAACTCTTTTGAAAAAAGCGTTGCAATTTCTTCGCATTTTATGATTTCATCTAGCACGCGCAGAAACTGTCTACGTTTTTCCTCGTCGGTGTTTTTTTGTGGTACAGCTTGAAGTATATTCAAGGCATTTGCGTGGTAAAGAGCGGCATCCAGCGAACTACTGGCAAAAGTTTTATAGCTCGCAGCCAATGCGGGTACTAAAGCCTCAATACTTTTTTTCGCATTATTAATAGGTGCTTCCAACTCACTATCTCGAACGGACAATACCTGGAAAATAGAACTTGATACCTTAAAAGAAGATGTATACTTGGTCATATCCAAGTTTTCCATTGCATCTGCTTTATCTTCGATCTTTATCTTTAAAGTAGCATCATCATCTAGTGCCTTTTTTAAATTTAGGCCTAATTTATCAGCACCAATATAAGAAAGAAGATCAGCGTTCAATTCGCCTTGTTTTCTATTTGGCATATTGATCAGTTTAAAAGGAATTTATAGAAATTTCATTCCAAATAGAATGCTTTCTGAAAATTCCTTGAGTAAAAAAATAACCATAATGTTATATGGCTCTTTATGCAAGGTTTGTTTTACTTGTGCGTGCGACAGTGATATTTCTCGCTTGTTCTAATTTC
>JAHDGC010000188.1:737-9620 GCA_020627865.1 Saprospiraceae bacterium
TATATGACACAATGAAAATTAAACTTGGTTATAAATCCAAAATTATAGAGGAATTTAAACAAAAAAATTATAAACACTCTCAACAATTTTTAGATTTAAAATTATTTGATAATAAAATATCAAACACTTATAATCATTTAGTTTGTACAAAATGTTTTAAAAAGTGTATTTTTCCACTATACGCTACAGACTTTTCAATAAAAGAAATCATAACTGCCGCACCCACAAGGAAGCTTAGCTTATTTAGTTAGCATTCGCTTCATTATTAAGTTGCTCTAATATCTCCGGAGCAAGCTTGTCGATGATACTCGAACATTCCTCTTGACCGGGGATATTGGTCATTGCCTCATCAACCTCAGCCCCTGCAACTTTCATGGCGTCGTAAGCCCTGTAATTGATATTGGCAAGTGTCATCCAACTGAGTGTTGTTGATTTTACGGTTAGCATGACATCATCATACATGTCATCAAAAAGATCAACATCTGAATAGAGATCAACATCATCATTACTTGTAACCAATGCCTGGCAATGCGCTTGAACACCTTCCCAGAAAACTTTAGTGTTTGAAAACGCCGTCTTAATTTTACCCAAAACAGCCAGCACAACGTCTAATGAAGCAAGTGTTTTTTCTACCGTATTTTTGCTGGTCTTAGAGGAAGCCAATGTAACAACAGTCTTTGCCAATTCTCCAGCTACTTCAGCTTTCAACTTTCTGAATTCGTACGCTTTCTCCCCAGCAGCATCTGCACGGGTAGAAAAATCTTTTGATGCCGCGGCCGCACTACTCGACAGCTGCTTGAAAGATTCATTTAGCTGTGCACCGGCTTGTTCAAGCTTTTCCCCTGCTGCTTTATACGTATCTACTCTTTCTTGATGTTGTGCTTTCTGTTCTTCAAGTTTTGCGATATTTGCTTCTGCAATTTCTATCTTTGCCTCATTTCCTGCCTCTGCTTTTAAGGTCTCCAGCTTTTGCTTTTCCTTTGTCAAGTCCGCTTCTGCTGTCTTGACTTCATTTTCTGCCGTCTCCAGTTTAACTTTATTGGCCGCTTTTTCCTCTGCGATTCGAATATTCTCCTTAGATATCTGCTCAGTGGTCTTTGTATTTTTTGCAGCTGTACCAGTAGCAGTACCAGTAGCAGTACCAGTAGTACCTGTGGCAGTACCTCCAACTGGTCTACCAGCATTCATTCCTACTCGTGTGGGTGCCGTATAAACCCCAGCAGCACCAGCAGCAACAGAACCCGCGGCTTGGGCAAGCCCTCCTACTATTGTCGCACTGAAATTTAACCACATGGCTTTGTCCGCTTTACCGTCAAGACGCCTTTGTTCTTTTTCATACTGTTCTACTGCCGCGTTGTATTCTTTCTTCTTAGCCTCTAAGTCGGCTTGCAATGCTTCCATTTCCGCAATTTTCTGCTCTATTGCCTTTTTTTCGGCTCGGGCAGCATTTGAATCGTTATTCGCTGCCATAAGTGAGGCTTTTGCCTGTTTAATCAGGCTATCACATCTTTCGATCAGGCTATCACATTTTGCAGCCATTTCTCCAGCAACAGTACTACATTTCGCCAGCATTGTGACACCCGTATTAATAAATTTTTGCTTTTTGCTTTCATCTGTTGCATCTTTGGCTTTCGTGAACATCTTGACAGCGTTATAATGAAATTTGATAGCAGACAAGGAAGCCCGGAAGAATGCTCCTGATGTCACCAAGCTATCTTTTACTAAGTCTTGATAATCACTTTGCATACCCAGTATTGGTGTGGAACAGGGTAACCCTTTAGAGCCAGCAAATGCGAGTCGCAATAGATCACTGACTTGTACTAGGTTTGTCATCGTCTCTTCGGTATTTACGGAGACGTAACCTACTTCTTGAGCAGATAATAGCTCGTTTAATTCTTGGTTTGAAGCGATTTCATTTTTGAGTGCACTTCCTGAAGTGTCTCCTGCAATTTCATTAATCGAAGTGCTATCATAAACTTGTATAGCTGGAAAATTTGACATAATATTAAGTATTTTTATGATTCCTACTCGTGTGGCTTTTCGGAACTACGCCCCGTTTTTTTCGTGGGTTCTGGACTCCACGTTATTAAGTATTTCATATAGCTTTTACTTTTGCAAGTATTAAAAAATAAAAGCTATAATTATTTAGCTGCCAATAGTCTGACCGCCCCAACTGCGAATTGTCTCGGATGGAGGTGCATAAGATTTACTGTTACCAAGGACACTATCAATACCTCTTTCAACTTCATCAAACCGCGCAGCTTCATTAACAGAAATTATTAAACGAGTTAAACCATCGAGTACTCCTTTGCTAGGATAACCCCCCACACCACCATTATAATTACTCACAGCATTAATTGCTCCCAACAAATTTGTATTCGTGATTTCCGGTAATTCTCCTGAATGGCCAAACTGTTTATAAGAGCCATCTATACTTGCATGCAGAGCAATTCCTGGCAAAACAATATCTCTATCATTAATATTAAAATGCCAAGTTCCATTATGGTTTCCAAAAGCAACAGTGTATAAAGAGGAGTTTATTCCTCCGACCTGTGAATTCGCGCTGTATGAAAGCTTAATGTGTAGATCAACTTCATTCTCAGTCAATGGATGAGAAACAGTAACAACTACTATATTAGCATTTGTACCATTTGCACGAATTTGATTTCTTAAGGAGCTTATATCAGTTCGGTATGCTCCACCATGTTGTAGTCTCATTTTAATTTGAGTTATTGTTCCTACTCGTAAGGCTTTTCGGAGTTACGCCCCGTTTTTTTCAATGGGTTCTGGACTCCATCATTATTTTTCAATTACTTTAAGTTCAACCTAATTATCATATACTTATATACATAATCTTCCTCCCCACACCTTTGCTCCTACCCTATTTCATAAGACTGGCTTTACCAGACAAAGCACGCCCGTGTATTGTTTGCTACAAGTCAAACAATAACAAGACAAATACACATTCTTTATCAATTAAAATACAGCCAATACATTCTCACTCTATTGGACTATGTCTAACACTATACTCAAAAAACAACTCAACTTCGTATATAAAAACTCGATACATTGATTGATGTATTACCGAATGGAAAGGTTACTTACATATTAAAAAAAACATTATTTTTTTTTAAAAAATTACATTTCAATCTCAAAGCATAAATGCAGGCGGGGAGTATAAATTACCTTTGAAGAAAAAAAAACGCTACTGATTAGCAAGAAACTAATCAATAGCGTTAGAAAATTGTAAGTACCCGCAGAGACTTATTGCGATATGTCTCTACGATACTTCAAACAAATATTCTTTATTCTACAAAAAATTTTGCAGTGAGAATTTCTCCATTAACAATCATTTTACAAACATAAACACCTCTACTTAGTTCAGACAAATCAATGGTCTGTACATGGTTGCCAGCCTCCATACTTTTTCGTGCATAGGAAAAAGCATCAACCTTTCCGGTAACAAGGTTGAACAGTTCCATTTTGACATCAGCAGATTCGGAGAGGATGAACTTCACCGTTTGCACATTGTCCTCCTGCGCCCCAAGCTGCAATTTGTTCTTTGTTTCGGAAACGCTAGCAGGAGCGCAACCTTCTATGTAAGCATGGAATTCTCCACCAAGCTTCACCCCAAAGCCGGGTAGGAGATTAATATTAACACCTGCCGAATAGTCTATATTGGCTCCAATTTTCACTAAACTCGTAGCCGTGATATTTTCCGATGCTTCAAACAATTCCGTTATGCCATTTCCATAAACTTCGGCAAGGATCAGGGAATCTGGACAGGCTGGATCTGCGAGATCACAAATACCATTGCCATTAAAATCTGGCCCATCATTGAAAGGATCAAAGTCAGGCTCAGGGCCCAAACCATCTACCCCAACCGAACAGTCATCGCAACCATCTCCATCAAGGTCTTGACAAACATACGGATCAAGGGGATCGGTATCATCCACATCGAGGACGCCATCGTTATCGGCATCAGCATCACCAGCATCGCAAATGCCATCACCATCCGTATCTGTACCATCATTGTTAGGATCAAAATCTGCCTGCACACCAAAACCATCTATCCCAACCGAACAGTCATCACAACCATCTCCATCTTCATCATTGCAAATGTAAGGGTTCAGCGGGTCAAGATCTTCATTGTCTCCCCAGCCGTCATTGTCATCATCTACATCAGCACTATCACAAACACCATCGCCATCGGTATCCAAACCATCATTGAGCAAATTATAATCATTAAGCGGACCGAAACCATCTGTCCCGATGGAGCAATCATCACAACCATCAAAATCAATATCTTGGCAAATAAAAGGATTGAGCGGATCGGTATCTCCTGCATCCACAATGCCATCGTTGTCATCATCTGGATCAAAACAATCCAAGATACCATCTCCGTCTGTATCAGGAAAGCCCTCATCTACCATGCCGTCTCCGTCATTATCAAAGCCATCACAGGTTTCTGTATCTATACAATCTGCCGTACCATCTCCATCTGTATCGGGGAAGCCCTCATCTATCGTACCGTCTCCATCATTATCCAAGCCATCACAGGTTTCCGCATCCGCACAATCTGGAATACCATCACCATCCGTATCCGGCAGTGTAGCGCCGGGATTTATCGTCACGGGCACAGCACTGGAAGCGGAACAACTGCTGTCATTGATGTCCCTAATGGTTATTGTATAATTTCCTGGCGAGAGATTTTCAAAAACATTATTGCTTTGGAAATTAGTACCGTCAATGGAATATTCGATGTCGGCCGTACCATTTGTACAAGAGTTGCAGGAAGCGGTAACGGTTATGGAGCCATCATTTGAGCCGGGGCAACTTTCGTCGGTAGTCAGTTCATCAGCTATGGCAATGTCGCAGCAGCTATCGGAAATGGTATCATCGGTTGTGGCGGGCGTATTTCCAGTGTAGCCACCTTGCCCAAGCACCAATCCATCAAGATCGACCGTAACCGGAGAAGTTCCCAATACGCCATCATTGTCCGGATCGGTGTGGCCTGCCTCTATGGCATCTGGGCAACCATCGTTATCCGAATCGAGATCAAGGTAATCTGCAATGCCATCATTGTCCGTATCTTGTCCATTACAAGGGATTTCCAAACTCTCAAAGCGAACCCTTTGATCGTTGAATAAGGCACCTGTACTGGCCGTTATCCCAAAATGAACCAAGTTTGATCCGCCAAAGTAATTGGTAATCAAGTCATTGGTAACGGAGGCTATTAACGCCCCATCAAAGAAATAGGTCAAGGTCATGGTTGTAGCATCCCAATTGATGACCACATCATGGTAGAGGCCATCTTCTATATTGCCTAATGAAGTTTCTGCTGTTAAATAGGCCGGAGGCGTCTCTGGCGAAAGTGACCCTGTATCTGAATCCCATATACTCGTGTGATCATCATTATAATTATTAGGAAAATTATCCCCAAAACCGCCATTGCCAAAAGTATCAAATTCGACGACAATCCCATCTTGAATCCCTTGTGCCCCGATACCACCACCTGCACTACCAACGGCTGACGATCCTGCCGGATCATTGTGAAATACAAAGGCAATACCATCCGCACCGTTTCCGTTCAGACTTCCCAAATTAACCGCAAAAGATAAGTTGAAGTTCTGTGTCATATCTATCCGTATATTAGACATGGCCGATCCTGCTTCGCCAATAAGCTCTTCTGTAAGTCGAACTTCATCTGGCCCTGTAGCAGTTGCCGTTCCAGCCAGTACCAGATCCTCTAAAATGGTCGTTCCTGAGAATCCGCAACCTTCGTTAACATCTAGTATTCCATCATTATCACTATCTAAATCACAATCATCTGGTACACCATCCATATCCGTATCCACGAAGCCTTCATCGACCTCACCATCTCCATCGTTATCAATGCCATCACAAATTTCTATATCTGTACAATCCGCTATGCCATCTCCATCCGTATCGGGAAACGCCTCATCGACCTCACCATCTCCATCATTATCCACCCCATCACAAGTTTCCACATCCACACAATCCGCTATACCATCGCCATCCGTATCGGGGAAACCTTCATCGACCAGACCGTCTCCATCATTGTCTAAACCATCACAGGTTTCAAAGTCCAAGCAATCCGCTATGCCATCTCCATCCGTATCTGGGAAGTCTTCATCTATCTCGCCGTCTCCGTCATTGTCCAAACCATCACAGGTTTCCGTATCTATACAATCCGCTACGCCATCCGAATCCGTATCGGGGAAACCTTCATCGACCTGTCCATCTCCGTTATTGTCTAGGCCATCGCAGGTTTCTGTATCCGCACAATCGGCGATACCATCACCATCCGTGTCCGGAAGTGTAGGGCCAGGATCTACGATTATGGGAACGGCACTAACAGCAGAACAAGCGTTATTATTACTATCCCTAATCGTTACGGTATAGCCTCCTGGGGAAAGGTTTTCAAAGGTACTACTCGCTTGAAAGTTCACCCCGTCAATGGAGTATTCTATATCCGCTACACCATTCGTACAAGCGTTGCAGAAAGCGGTGATGATCAGGGAACCATCATTGGAGCCGGGGCAACTTTCGCCGATGGGCTGTATGGTATTTAACACAATATCGCAGCAGCTATCGGAAATGGTAGCATCGGTTGTAGCTGGGGTGTTTCCGGTATAACCGCCTTGATCCTTAACCAATCCATCTGCATCTACGGAAACCGGTGAGGTTCCCAATACACCATCATCATCTGGGTCGGTGTGGCCTGCTTCTACGGCATCTGGACAACCGTCGTTATCGGAATCAAGATCTAGATAATCCGCGATACCATCGTTATCAGTATCTTGTCCGGTACAGGGTATTTCTAGACTTTCAAAACGAACCCTTTGGTCATTGAAGAATGTCCCTGTACCTCCCGTTACGCCAAAGTGAACCAAATTTGATCCACCAAAATAATTGGTAACCAAGTCATTTGTAATAGAGGCTATGGTTGTACCATCAAAGGAATAGGTCAGGGTCAGGGCTGCAGCATCCCAATTGATGACCACATCATGATAAAGGCCATCTTCTATATTGCCTAATAAGGTTTCTGGTGTTAAATAGTCAGGCGGTGTCGGGATTGGCAGAAGCCCTCCTGTATCAGAATCCCATACACGTGTATGATCATTGGAATTAGCGGCCTCAAAAGCATCCCCAAAATCAGTATTTACATAGGTATCAAACTCAATCACAATCCCATTTTGAATGCCTTGTGCACCGATACCACCACCGAAACTACCTACAGCCAAAGCCCCCGCCGGGTCATTGTGAAAGATAAATGCAATACCATCCGCACCGGGTGCGTCCAAAGTTCCCAGGTTAATTGCAAAAGACAAATTAAAATCTTGTGCCATATCGATCTGGATATTAGACATTGTAGACCCTGCTTGATTACTGACTGCTGCGGTCAGCTGTATTTCATCTGCACCAGTAGCCGTTGCGGTTCCGGCCAAGACCATATCATTTAAAATGGTTGTTCCTGAAAATCCGCAACCTTCATCGACATCTAGTATCCCATCATTATCATCATCTAAGTCGCAGTCATCCGCTACCCCATCCATATCGGTATCCGTCCCAGTTGTACACGGATCGGCACAGGCTAATTGGACACCCGCATCTTGGGCGTCCCCTACAGCTTGTCCTGCACCAGCTACTACAGGGAGGCCATAACAGGGATCACCCCCATTCACGACAATTGTATTTCCTAGATTTTGATTGGCTCCATTACCGTTACCATCTGTCAAGGTACCAGCCGCTGGCACGCCATCACTCTCCACAAAGCCACTTCCTCCCTCGACGAAATCCGGACAGCCATCATTATCCGAATCGGTGTCTAGCCGATCTGGAATACCATCATTGTCTGTATCAATGTCTACACACGCTGTCGAACAACCCGTAGCTTCGCCTAAGCTTGTAAATCCCCAAAGTGCACCTAAACTGGGCACACTAGCTGTAATTAAAGTTTCCTCTAAGCTCCCTGATGTAATATCCGTTATGGCTGCCATTCTATCATTTTGTCCATAAATGACTTGGCAGTTCTCGGCTAAAGCTGCACCCCATGCGGTAGCGGGAAGCGTTCCGAGGTTGGTATGGCTAACATAACCATAACTTGCATCTAGGGAGACTTCCAATACATGCTGTTCAAAAGTACCGGTATTGGTGGCAAAATAATACAGCATTCCATCAACGATCACAAAATCTCCCGAAGGACTATATCCGGCAATCGTTACCCAATTCGTAACACTAAAAGGAGAAAGGGTTACTCTGTAAACCGACGTTTGTTGAGAATACCCAACCAATGCCGAACCATCCGGCAAGAAGGTTAAGGCATTTGGGAATATAACATTCCCCCCATTTGGAAGGCTTCCGATAATCGTCTCGGTACAGGTATTTGGATCTATCCGGATAAGATTAGGAGCAGTCTGAGAATATTCAATAATATAAATTTGGCCATCCGGCGCAATGCCTATATCTCCACCTAGTGTTGTTCCGCCACAAAGTACAGTAGTCGTTCCATTGTCTACATTATAAGTGGCCAACTCTCCTAGGCCTCCTCCATTATTTGTATTGACATATATTTCTCCAAAAGGAAGTGCTTCAGGGCATAACATTTCATTTTCGTCCTTGATGCCATCATTATCATCATCCACATCAAAAGTATCTGTAGCGCCATCGTTATCTGTGTCTTGGGCGTATATGTCGGTAGGGTTAAACAAAATACAACTGAATAGTAGTAGTAAAGTGAAGAATTTTAGCCATATTTTTTTTTGATGTTTGTTTAGGGTAAAGTTAGTGTACATAATTTTTAAGGATTTTGGTTTGCTCGGTTATACCGCAATCGGTGTAAACAAGTGATTAGTTATT
>JAHDGC010000188.1:9630-10582 GCA_020627865.1 Saprospiraceae bacterium
CCTGCCCGCTTCTGCGGATTCACAGACAGGATGATTTGGTCCGCATTATCTTTGAATCTGAAATAATATCTTGTAGCCTGAAAATAGTAGAGATGAGTATATAAAAATACATTGGGATTGAGTCGATTTTGGAAAACTCTCTAATAAATCACAAACGATAATGCATGTGATATACAAATGTAAAAATTATTTTTTTCTCATATGAAATAGTTGAAAAAAAATCCTTTTGGCCAATGGTTACAAAAATGCTAAGTCTAAAAAGTAGGGGTACAACAAAAAGACACAATGCCTTGCAAACATTTGCCACTCAACACATTGTACTAATTTCTATTTTTCACTAGTGTGTATCACGGCTTTCTCTGAGAAAGGAATATGAAGTTTAAATAATGTATAAAGGGCTTCCAAAATACCATAAAAAACGCTACTAGTTAGTTGGGAACTAACCAGTAGCGTTGGGAAATCGTGAACATCCTGTAGGGAAACGCATTGCAATGCGTCCCTACGGTGACAAATTAATATCCTTATTTTACAAAGAATTTTGCAGTCAGGATTTCATCTGCGATTATCACTTTGCAAATGTAAACGCCGGTATTCAGTTCGGACAAATTAATAGTCTGCACGTGATGACCAGCGTCCATATTTTGTGGTGTATACCCAAAGGAATCGACTTTTCCAGAAACAAGGCTGAATAGTTCCATTTTGACATCAGCAGGTTCAGGGAGGAATAATTTTACTATTTGTTCATTGTCTTCCTGTTTTCCCAGATGCAATTTATTTCCTTTTGGAGAAACCTTGGCCACGCTACAGCCTTCGATATAAGCATGGAATTCTGCTCCAAGCACCGCCTCAAATCCCGGTAATAAATCAATATCCACTCCTGCCGAATAATCAATGTTGGCACCATCTTCAACCAGACTGTTAGAAGTGATATTCATTACGGCCTCCATCAATT
>JAHDGC010000001.1 GCA_020627865.1 Saprospiraceae bacterium
TTATAAATGAGAGTAGTTATTCAAAGAGCATCGGAAGCTTCGGTGACGATTGCGGGAAAAGTGAAGTCGGCGATTCCGCAGGGATTAGTTATTTTATTGGGTATAGAAAATGAAGATAGCACGGAGGATATTGACTGGTTATGTAGGAAGATTTCAAACCTTCGTATTTTTAATGATGATAATGGTGTGATGAATAAGTCAGTGGTTGATGTCGAAGGGGCGTTTTTGGTTATCAGCCAATTCACTTTACATGCTTCTACCAAAAAGGGGAATCGGCCATCTTATATAAAGGCGGCTCGTCCCGAGATTGCTATTCCGTTGTATGAACAATTTGTCAAAACCCTAGGGGGTGTTTCTGGGCTTGATGTCGGCACTGGGGAATTTGGTGCAGATATGAAAGTGGCTTTGATTAACGATGGGCCAGTGACGATCATGATGGATAGTAAAAGAAAGGAGTAGTATTTTTATGCTTAAAACCGTATTTTTGTAGAAAGAGTATGATTATGATTACCGATATAAATCAATTAGATCTTAGTAAGCGATATACTTATGCGGATTATCTGACTTGGCGATTTGATGAAACCATTGAATTGATCCGGGGGAAAATATATCGGATGTCACCTGCACCAACAGGTTCTCATCAGGAAATATCAGGGAATATTCATGGTTTGATATGGACTCATTTACTAGATAAACGATGCAAAGTCTTTTCTGCCCCTTATGATGTGCGTTTGCCTTTGCCTCCCGATATGCAGACCAAAGCAAAAATTGATACGGTTGTCCAACCAGATATCTGTGTGATATGTGATTTGAATAAATTAGATGAGCGGGGTTGCTTAGGTGCGCCTGATTGGATTATTGAAATCTTATCCAAAGCAAGTTCTAAAAAAGACTTGAACGAAAAGTTTGATTTGTATCAACATGCTGGGGTAAAAGAGTATTGGATTGTACATCCTTATGAGGGAACAATTTTGGTTTATCACATGGATGAAGCACAACAATATAAATTGGTTCGCCAAAGACCTTTTGTTAGGGGAGAAAATCCCTCCTCTCTTGTTTTCCCAGATTTTCAATTGGATACGAATAGGGTTTTTCCTGAAGTAAATCCTTGGTTATAGGATCGTGATGTTTGCGGCATTTTCATTTGTTAAGTTTTGTCTTTCCCAAATAGCTCTTCAAAAATCCCAGCCAAAATCATCACCAAAATACAGCCAATCAGATTTAGCCAAAGATATGCAATACTGACGATCTCCATTTTATCCAAGATAAAAACCGCAATAACGATCAACTCTGCGAGCAAAGCAGCAAGAAAAACGGCCTTTCCGCCTACTCTTTTCATAAAGAAAGCCACCATAAAAATCCCGAGAATGGTTCCGTAAAAAACAGAACCAATAATATTGACTGCCTCGATGAGGTTATCAAATAGAGAAGCCACAAGGGCAAAGCCTAAGGCGAGCAACCCCCAAAAGATGGTCAACCACTTGGATGCCTTTAAATAATGCTGATCCGTCTTGTCCGTAACAATAGATCTTCTGTAGATGTCAATAACACTGGTCGTGGCAAGGGCATTCAGTTCAGAAGCTGTGGTAGACATGGCAGCAGAAAAGATAACGGCTAGCAATAATCCAACCATGCCAATAGGCAAATACTGGGTAACAAAAGTGATGAAAACATAATCGCTGTCCTTGACTTCAGCACTATCATCTGCTTGCAAAATTAACCCCTTTACATCTGCCCTGATCTGACTGTCTTGTTGCATTAAGGCGTCAATGTTGGATTTTGCCGCTAGGATTTCGTTTTGATTTTTGTTGTCGATTGCGGTGATGAGGCTTCGCATACTGGTTTGCTTCAGCTCGAAGGTTTCCTTATGTTTCTGCTGAAGTTTTGCCAATTCAGTTTCATAAACGGTATTTTCCAGTTTGTTTAAATTTGCTTTGTTAAAATGAATCGGTGGCTGAATAAATTGAAAGAAAATGAAAACCAACACCCCGATAAAAAGTACTAGAAATTGCATCGGAACTTTAATAATACCATTGAATAGCAGACCTAGGCGACTTTCCGATAAGGTTTTTCCAGAAAGGTAACGCTGCACCTGCGATTGATCCGTCCCGAAATAGGATACAAAAAGGAAGACACCACCGATCATGCCCGACCAAAAGTTATAGCGATTGGATAAATCAAATTCAAAATCAACCACTTCCAATTTGCCCATTTTCCCAGCAATGCTA
This sequence comes from Saprospiraceae bacterium, assembly GCA_020627865.1. Lineage (GTDB taxonomy): Bacteria > Bacteroidota > Bacteroidia > Chitinophagales > Saprospiraceae > JAHDGC01. Next base: position 2,229 of record JAHDGC010000001.1, read on the forward strand.
ACGGCATCCGAAAACTGAATATCAGGTGGCAGTTTGAAAACCAAAATAATAGCAGCCAGCACCATGCCTGTCAAAATGATGATCATCTGTTGCTTTTGGGTGACAGAAACGGCTTTTGTACCACCAAAAACAGTGTAGAAAATCACGACGATGCCGATAAATAGAATCGTAAGATTTAAATCCCATCCCAGAATGTTAGACAGTATGATTCCCGGTGCAAAAATGGTGATGCCGGCAGCCAAGCCTCTTTGTATCAAAAACAAAATAGCTGTCAGCGTTCGGGTTTTCAGATCAAAGCGACCTTCGAGATATTCATATGCTGTAAAGACGTTGAGCCTATAATATATGGGTAGGACGAAAATGCAAAGAAATACCATCGCCACAGGAAGACCAAAGTAGAATTGTGCAAAGCCCAAACCATCATCATAAGCCTTTCCGGGCGTGGATAAAAATGTGATCGCACTGGCCTGGGTTGCCATGACGGATAAGCCAATAGTCCACCAAGGTAAATCTTTATCGCCCAACAAGTAGCTTTTTACATTGTCTACATTTCTGGTTTTATAAACACCGTAAGCGACGATAAGGGACAAGGTTCCCAGCATGATGATCCAATCTATTGTACTCATAATCTGATAGTGAATGTTATTCTATATATATCCTAATTGGGATGAGTTTCGTAGGAACGACATATCCTTGCCAGAGATGTCAATCTCTGGAGTATTGAAGATAATTATCAGGAATAATATTTTGCAAAAAAGTAAAAAACAGTAATTAGAAATGCATGGAAAACCAATACGATAAGGTATAGATTTTTCCAACTTCCGAAAAATGCTGGAGCTTCGTCTGTATCTTGTTGTATATTTTTATTGTTTTCCATAAGATCGCTTTTACAAAATATGTATGTGTTGCTTTTGTTTTTACAAAAACTGTGAAAATGATATTTATTTCCCTACCGAAATCAAATTCGCAAAAATCCGATACGCGCCCGGAACACCAGCGGGTAATTCCCGAAACCACGAATATCCCGTATAGATGTAATGTCCCTTTCCATATTTTGTAAACAATAAACCTCCGTTCTTGGCATCTTCGCCGGGATCGTTGCCGGATAGTAATGCTTCGTACTGTTCATCCCATTCATTTGGAAAATACAACCCCCTTTCCTGAACCCATCCTTCAAAGTCCTTTGCGGTTATTTTGTTGGGAGAATTTAACAATTCGTGATCTGGATTCAATAAACGAATCTCGGCCTCCTCTACCGTTATTCTATCACGAGAAATCTGAAAGGGATAAGGCCCGATTTCTGCAGAAGGCATTACCAGATGGTGACCAGTATTGTATTGAACGATAAGTGTTCCGCCCTCTTGAACGTATTTCAGCAGGATTTTATTTTGAAATTTAAGTTTATCTTTGGTATTATATGCACGTATGCCTAGAATTACAGCATCATATTGATGAAGATTACTTTTTGAAATATCTTTGTCTTCTAGTAAATCAACTTGATAATCAATTTGCCGAAGGCTTGTTGGTATGTCATCCCCTGCTCCCATGATATAACCGACGCGCTCTCCCCTTTTTTTAATATCCAATTTTACAACTTTTGCAACTGCTGGTAACAGCACAGTTTGTGTAGGAATATGATCGTAATCAATTAGGTTTAAGGATTTATCATGAACCTTTCCAGCAATTTCTGCGATAGGAATAATTGTTCCTTCACTAGCTTTTTCCGGAGGAAAAACTGTAAAGCTAAATTGTTTTTCTGCACCTTTTATTTTTAGATCAAAATCAAAGAATGCAGGCTCTACCCGCCAATACTTTGGATGTTTCAAGGATAACTTTCCTTTGATGTTGTCTTTTCCTGATTTTAAAATAACATTAAATACCCGATTTTGATCATTCGGAAAAATATGTACTTGCTCTTCATTGTTTATAAATACTGGAGGTATGATTTCCAGTCTTCTGATAACATCTCCTTTTACTGGATCAGTATCTTTATAAACGACATCTTCTGAAAATTCTAACAATGTATTTTCTATTTTTAGATTATATTTGATTTTGAAAATAGGAACTGTTTCTGGGAACCCACGCAGCAATTGATTGGCTACTTTATATGTTCCCAATGTTGCTGCTTCGTTTAGCCAATAAGGATTTGTTCGATTAATGTTGTTGGGTACTTTTATTTTTTTATAAAATTTTTGTGGCTCATTTTGTGGTAAAACTAAACTCAAAGCACTATCTGTTTTTATCGGGAGATAAGTAATTTTTTCTAGTTGTACTTTGAGTGGAGAGCGGTTTACAAACTCCATGGCAAGCTCAATGGTTTCTCCTTTGGTTACCCAATAATCATCTGCAATGGCTTCGGTATAAAAACCGAGGCAAGCCTTAATGATGTTTTTTGTTTCAGCCAATTTGATTTGTTGCCAATGAGATTTAGGTAATGTGTTTATTTTGTTATAAATTTTTAGTAAATCAGAAACACTTGCAGATGGATCGTCATGGCGGAAATTACGTTCCACATTTTCTACCATTTCAGCAATACCGGAACTACCCTTGATCCTTGACCACGAAATATTAACCCCTTCAAAAATATCATCCTTAGATTGCATTTCCTTTCCCTTAATAACTTCGAGATATTCGTTTCTCGCTCCCCGTGTTTTTGCCGTTCCCATTCCTTGGCATTTGTGTTGACTTCTACTTTCGGCGGCAATCTCCGTGTTAGATTTTCCCTTGTGGGGAAAGTAAACGCCAACATCTACAGGTAAGAGTTTGCTTTTATTTCCTTCAAAATTTCTTAAAAAAACATTATAGTATAATCTAGTGGGTTGCCATACATCAACGTGTTTTAATTGTTCGGGAAATGCGTTTGGGTCGGCTGCCAAATCAAAAGCTTCTACAGAAAGCAAGGCAGAGGCAGTGTGATGCCCATGCGTTTTTCCAGCAGATAGATGGCCCCAGCGATTGATGATAACATCTGGGCGGAATTTCCGGATGATCCAGACCACATCAGCCAATATTTTTTCCTTATCCCAGATTTTCAAGGTCTCATCTGGGTGCTTGGAAAAGCCGAAATCATTGGCACGGGAGAAAAACTGCTGGCCGCCATCAATTTTACGAGCTTCCAACAGTTCTTGTGTGCGGATAACACCGAGTAATTCTCGGATTTCTGGTCCGATAAGGTTTTGTCCCCCATCACCTCTGGTTAGGGAAAGGTAAGCAGTTTCCGCTTGGATGTGGTTAGCCAAATAAGAAATCATACGCGTATTTTCATCATCTGGGTGAGCGGCTAGATAGAGTACGGAACCCAAAACATTGAGTTTTTTGATGGCTTGATGGATTTCGCTGGCTGTTTTCGGGGCTTTATTTTGGCTAAACCCTAAAAAAGGAATGCATAATAAAAAGAGGATAAAACGGGAGATCATAGAGGATGTTTTTAGTTTAATCGCTTTAAAGGTATAGTTTTGTTGGTAATTTTTTAAATTTTAGGCCTGTTTGTAGCATGATTATGGGTATTAACCTGATATAATGTTACCGATTTAATATGGTAGAATTTGTTATTTATCGAGAATAGTTTAATATTTGACTTTAAATCATGTCTGTTTTTGGCAAGATCAAGAGATTCAGGGGCATAAGTAATCATATTTTCCATCTGTTTATTTTTAACCATGCAAGCGAAATACCTGATTTGTGTAATACTTCCCTTCTTTTTGCTACAATGCAAACCGTCAGATAATGCAATTATCCCAAAGTTTTCCACAGGACTTGTTAACATCTGTGGAAAAGTAAAAAATTATAAAAAAAGTGTAAATAGTGAGCAGGTAAAGATTGCGGTGAATGATCTCGCTACCAACGAACAACATATCTTTGAAAGCAAGATTATAGATGAAAAATTTTCCATAGATATTACCCTAGATCATCCGCAAGAGTTTTTTTTCTATTACGGAAATGAATTGTTGAAAATGTTTGCTGCTCCGGGTGATACTTTAAAAATGGAGTTGGAATATGCCGATTTTTTTGATGATAAAAAAAATTATCCGAACATTGTTTTTTCAAAAGATGCTTCTGGTGTCAATAATATTTTGGTAGATTACTTACCAAAATTTCACACTGCTTTTTTTAATAAAAACGATGCTGAAAATCGGAAAAAATATGCTTTAAGTTTTTATGAAAATTCCCGTTTAGAAACGATGGAGAAACAGCTTGACTTTTTGAGCAACTACATCAAAGAAAATAAACTTAAAAACAATACTTTCAAAAAATGGGCAGAAAATACCATCCGTTATAATGCCGGGAAAGATGTGTTGAGCAAGGCGCTTTTGTCTAAAAAAGAAATACATACATATGACGTAGGCAAATTGTTGAGTGAAATTAATTTGAATGATAATTTTGCCATTATCACGGCAGCGTATGATTACTTTTTGCAGTATTACCAGATGTTTGTGCTTGAAAGTAAAAGTGAAAATAACAAAGGCATTACAAAGCTGCTCGGGAGCGACCAGTTATCCACAGGTGTGGATAACATTGTGGAGAAAACCACTGGATTGGCCCGTGAAATTTCCTTGTCAAAATACTACTATGACCATATCGGAAAAGGACAAAATCCCTTCCCAGAATCCCTGATGCAAAGTTTTGGTAGTTTGGTGACAAACCCGATTTATAAAAACAAAATACAAGAAAAATATAAGGTACTTTATCAGGAAGGGGAAGTGCAACTGGATGGCGATATTGTTATCAACAATGTTACCAACAGTGTGGAAAAAATCTTGCCTTATTTGCTCAAACGCCATAAAGGAAAAGTAGTGTATATGGACATTTGGGCGACCTGGTGCCAGCCTTGTTTGAAGGAAATGGTTATCTATCCAAAGCTACATAAACAACTAGGCGAAGACATCCAATACATTTTTTTGGCGACAGATTCGCCACCCAGTTTGTGGTATAAAAAAATCAAAAAGCTCAAGCTCAAAGGAGAACATTATCTCCTAACCAAAGATCAATATCTGGAACTCCAACATAAATTTTACATAGACGGCATTCCACATTATGCCCTTGTCAATAAACAAGGAAAAATCGTAGATGACATGGCGCCACGCCCGTCCATTCACGAAGGAAAATCCATCAACCCAAAACTATTGGAAAGCATAAAACCTTTATTATGAGTTTAACGATCAAAAAAGCCCAGCAAATTGTTGATGAATGGATTACGACCATCGGTGTTCGTTATTATAACGAATTGACTAACACTGCTATCCTCACTGAAGAGGTTGGTGAAGTCGCCCGCTTGATGGCCAGAATATATGGTGAACAATCCTTCAAAAATAAGGAGCAAGAAAGAACGGCAAAGACAGATTTACCGGATGAAATGGCCGACGTGCTTTTCGTGTTAATCTGTTTGGCTAATCAAACAGGAATTGATTTAGAAGAGGCATTGAAGAAAAATCTGGATAAGAAAACGAAGCGGGATGCGGAAAGGCATGCGAATAATGAGAAGTTGAAGTAAGTAAACTTATAGGTAAAAGTTAAATGGGGATTTTATATGATTTGTCATGTAGGTCACAATTATAGTTGGCGAAATCTACATCGAATAAAATACATTCCGCCAAATATAAAGTAGTTTATATTTATGTATAAATTTTGTTGTGGCATAAAAATCCATTCAAACTCTAATATTTGTCACAAAAGTCCCCTACCCAAATCCTACTCATCTCCATCACCGGCCAGCTCATCCAAAATCGCATCCTCGATATCATTCGCTTCTTTTTTCGTTGGAGATGTGGTCGTTACAACATCAGCCAATGCCCTTTGGCGACTTGCTTCCGAACTTAAATTCAGATGCTCCAGAAAGAGTTTCCTTGCAAAATACAAACTAATTAATAACACAACGCACGCAAGAATGATCAAGGCATCAAAATATAGTTGAAGGATGAAAAAATCATAGAGGCCATGCACGAGGACAGCAAAACCTAAACCCTGGAGCAAGTACCGATTTCGGAGCTTCCGGTTGAAGCGAGCTAGCCCGATGTAGTAACCAGAAATCACTGCGAAGGCGGCATGTGCAGGGACTGCCGTAAATGCCCTGACCACTAATGTTGCGGCATCGAATTGTTGGGCATACCAGAGGTTTTCCACCGTAGCGAAGCCCATGCCTACCATAATGGCATACACAATACCATCTAAAGGCTCGTTGAAAAACTTCTGTGGATAGGCATAAAAAATAACGCAAAAGAATTTAGCCACTTCCTCCACCAAGGCTACTGCCACAAAAGCTGTTGCCAGCAATACAAAAAAGTTAAGGGATTCCTGAAAGCCAATGGCATCAAAGTAACCCTCAATGGCTTGGGCAGGTATCGTGATAACACAGCCCAATGCAAAAGAAAGGAGCAGGGGAAGCACGGGTTCCTTATCAAATTTATCCAGTTTATAAATGAAAAACGCGATAAGCAAGCCCGGGATGATGGCCAATATGCTGAGGGGGATATTCATCGACAATTTATTGGCTTTTTGGTGGTGTATGTACTTTTTTTATTCAAGTGACTTTAGCGTTTTCTTTAATATGATAAACTTTACAAAATTCAAGGAAATCTTTCAATACCTTGGTACATTTTTTAGGATGTTCGAACATACCCATATGACCCACTTTTTCTAACAAGGCAATGGAAGAAATGTTCGGGTAATTTATGGCACCCATACTTTGCTTTTTGCCCACAATTTGATCTGCTGCTCCAACAATAAAAAGCACAGGAATATCTAAATTCTTTAACAAAACTGACCTATCCTTTCTTTGCATCATGGCCTTCAGGGCAGCTATAATATTTTCAGAAGGCAGTTTATTAGCAGCATGCGTGAGTTTTTCTATTAAGAAAGCATTGCTTCCCGCAAAGTTTTTGGTAAAAAGTGCGGGAAAAAGCTGTTTTAGATAAAGCTGAGGTCTATGTCTTTGGATAAAATCCATACTCTTTTGCCGATAAATCTTATTCTGAGGTTCATCAGCGTAAGGATGAGAATGGAATAAAACCAAGCTTTCTACATAAGCTTTATATCGCTCTAGAAAAGCAAGGGCCACATATCCACCCATAGAATGCCCGATGATAGTGGCATTTTTTACATCTAATTCATCCAATACGGCTTTTACAGCATCTGCCATATGCGCTATAGATAAACTTTCTGGCAAAGTAGATTGTCCAAAACCGGGTAAGTCTATTCGTATGGTTTTGTAACCGTCGAATCTTTTGACAAAATCGTCCCAAACATGTAGGTTTTCACAAAAGCCATGAAGAAAAACCAATGTTTTCCCTTTTCCGGTAGTTTCAAAAGCGATTTCTCCTTGATTGTAATTGATAAAGCTCATTTAGGTATATTTGTTTATGGTTACAAGTTCGTGGGGCTGTACACAAGTTCTTCTAGTGTATGATCATATATGGCGGCTAAATTACTCCAATCATATCGGCTAACAAAATGATAACAGGATTTATAACGAATTTTTTCAATATTTAAAATTACATTTTTTAAAATCTGGTAGCATTGTTCATCTGTTTGATAAAGATGATTTTTGTGCAGATCATAGGGAATATGCTCTGGATAAGCCAACCTTTCCGGTAAAATCGGGTAACAACCTGCGGCAATAGCTTCAACAATACTGCCACCAAAAAAATCCTGAATGGAACAGACTGGAAGAATATCAGCTTGGCAAATCAAGCTTTCGTAGGCTTGTTTGCTTTCTGCAAAGCCAAAATGCAACACTTTATTACCCAATTTCTCCCTCGCCAGATCAAAAACGGGTGGTTGTTTAGCGTAAGCTTTTCCCAATATAATAACCTTAAAATCAATAGCTTCATCTTGCAGTCTAAACAGGTGATGGAAAAAAGTATCCGGATTTTTATCGTATTCCCATCGGTGGTTCCAGAATAAAACTGCCGAACCTTCTTTTTTCAGTTTGGGCATTTCGGAAAGGTGTTTCAAGTGCATGCCTAATGGAAGTACTTTACTTTTTCGGGTTATTTGATCTATGGTATGCAGTTCTTGGTGATCCGGGAATTGTTTTAAAAATTGGGGAAGGGCAGAGAGAAAAGAATTTTTATGGTAATGAGAATTAAATAACACCAAATTTGCCGCCAAAGCTGAACTATAGTTGATAAAAGCATAATGGTTGTCCCGCTTCAAGCGGGTATCTTTATCGGTCGGAGACCAAGGGTAGGTGAGCTGGTTTTCGTGACAGTAAAGCGCAAGCCTACATTTTGGAGACAAATGGTTTCTAGTGAGGCCAAGAAATACATTAAGATCTAGCATGTCGGTGGCTAGGATCAGATCAGGCTGATACTTTTTTGAGGTAAATAAGTTGGCTAAACGAACAGCTCCGCCATGCATTCGCCATTTCCAGTGCCGACCTTCCAACGATAGGATATGGACATCATGTTTGGAAGATTGTTGGAATCCATCAGCCCAAAGTTTGTGGCTACCTGTATAAAAAGGTTCCAAAAGGAGGATTTGCATGGTTTTTGAATAATATTTTTAAATAATTTAATATTTACTTCAAATATACGAAGTGAATTTAAATAGCTTTTCTATCTTTATTGCAAAACCTGTTTTAACTGGGGCTGCGTATTGAAATTTAATTCAAAAACAAATGGAAATCGAGCAATCTGGGCTTTCGCCCAATCAAAAGGCCATAAAACGATTACTAAAGAATAAGTCGGCACTCTTTGGACTGGTTTTTATCCTTGCTGCTGTTTTTGTGGCGATATCTGGTTATTTGATTACGCCAGATTCCACTCCGGATGTGAATGATCAGATTACAGAAATCGCCTTGCAGCCTCCGGGTTTTCAAAGTGAATTTTTGGCTATACGAAAAAATAGGAAACTGGAAGAGGTTTCCTTTTTAGAAAAAATGATATTTGGAGCGGTCAATCCATATTATTATGTACCGATAACGGGTTATAAACTGCGTGGAGATTCTATATATGTATCTGTGGTATCAGCAGGAGAACAGAGCGGCCCAAGTATAGAAAAGAGATACAATGCTGCCGATGTGGTGTATCCGATTTCTGCGGAAAAGCGAGAGGTGGTGAGGCGAGGCGATCAGCTATCTTTTTATAATGTTGATGAGAAGTTACAGTTAGAAAGTTTGACGAATATCAGCAAAACGATCGCGGAAAAACAAATTTATAATCGTTCCTTTTTACTAGGAACGGATCATTTGGGACGTTGTATGTTCAGTAGATTGATTATTGGTGTGCGGATTTCTTTGTTGGTTGGATTAATCGCGGTTATCATTTCTTTGACCATTGGTATAATATTAGGCGCTGTAGCGGGTTATTATGGTGGGAGAATAGATGATATGATTATGCTTTTGATCAATACGATTTGGTCTATCCCTACACTATTAATGGTATTTGCTATAGTGTTGGCCTTAAATAATAGAGGAGTAAGTATTATTTTTATCGCTGTCGGGTTAACGATGTGGGTAGATGTCGCGAGAATTGTCCGAGGGCAGGTGCTGGCCCTGAAAAATGTCTCTTTTGTAGAAGCAGCACAAAGTATGGGCTTTGGCGGTTGGAGAATCATCAGTAAGCATATCCTGCCCAATGTATTGGGGCCAGTGATGGTGATAGCTGCCGCTAATTTTGCAACGGCCATCTTACTGGAAGCAGGTTTGAGTTATCTAGGATTCGGTATCCAACCCCCTACACCATCTTGGGGGAATATGCTGAACGAGAATTACGGTTATGCCATCAGCGGAAAACCGTTTTTAGCCTTTATTCCTGCTTTCGCAATCATGTTGTTGGTCTTGGCCTTCAATCTTGTCGGGAATGGCTTCAGGGATGCTCTTGATGTGAAATCTAAAATTTAGTGCTTCGTAAGCAAGTTCTTTCCCAACGTGTTCTTAATAAAATGAGTTCCATAGGAAAGACATGTTATTGCCAGAGATGTCAATCTCTGGAACGTTTAAATGAAATCGAAGTCTTAATTTAAAACCAATGAAATAATGTAATGTCAGATTTTTCAGAAATAAAAAAGGATTTGTCTATAAAGAAACAACTTGAACGAGAAGTAAGTCTGAAACAGTTGCAGATCAACTGTTTGCTTACCATTACGCAAGCCATCAACGACAATGTGTCGGCTGAAGGGCTATATAAAATGTATAATTCTTTTTTGAGTTGGGAAATGGGCGTGAAAAAAATGGCACTTTATATCAATGAGGAAGACAAGTGGATCTGTACTTCCTCCATCGGTATTTCTGAAGAGTTGGAAAAAATTGATATTAGCAATCGCTTGCATAAGTATAATCGCCTAAAAAAACTGGAAGACGATAAGGATAGCCTGCTTTTTCAAGAGTTTGATCTTATCATCCCTGTTTTACACAAAGATATTCCGATAACCTATGCCTTTATCGGTGGTTTTGACGAGGAAGAAGATATGTATAATAAGGTCAGGTTTATCACAACCATCACTAATATCGTTGCCGTTGCGATTGAAAATAAACGATTGTTCCGGAAACAGGTCGAGCAGGAAAAGTTGAAACATGAAATGGGGCTTGCCAGCGAAATGCAGCAGACTATGGTGCCAACCGTGTTGCCAAAAAATGCGCATTATGAACTATCCAGTATTTACAAGCCGCATCTTGGTGGCGTCGGAGGAGATTATTTTGATTGTATCGAGTTGAGTGAGGATAAATTCACCTTTTGTGTGGCGGATATTTCCGGTAAAGGATTGGCTGCGGCTTTATTAATGGCCAATTTTCAAGCTTGTTTCCATACCTTGATTACCAAAAAATCTGCAATGGATGTATTTGTCATGGATTTGAATGAAGCCCTTTTCCGGATCACGAAAGGGGATCGCTTCCTGACATTTTTTGTTGCGGAATATGATCGGAAAACAAGGGAACTAAGCTACGTCAATTCTGGGCATAACCCACCAGTTATGGCGATGGGCAATAAAATCTATAATCTGGATAAAGGCAGTACAATTTTAGGTTCCTTTGAACAATTACCGGCAGTGGAAGTTGGTAAAATCATATTGGATGAAAACGCTATCTTATTATCTTTTACAGACGGATTGACAGATATTCAAAATGATAAATCAGAATACCTCCAAGAGAGCCTGCTTTATGAATTCACTTTGAAAAATTACGAATTGTCAACCGATGAATTTAACAAGAAACTCGAAAAGTACATCGTTGATTTTAAAGGAGAAGGAGATTACCCGGATGATTTAACCGTTTTGACTTGTAAAATTTATGTATGATGAAATAAATGCATTATTGTGGAAAGTCTAATAATTCAGAAGTTGAATATTATTCTTTGAAATAATTAGCTATAATATTCAAGCTTTCACCCTTTAGGGTCAGGGCAAAAAAGTTTGAAAACTATTAACCTTACTTCACTCGTATTAAAAATTACGTATTTGGTAGAACATTATTATTGGTTATTTGTATTTTCTATACCTTTGTATTACAAAACAGTAAAATATTCTTTATATAATTATTAAAAGTATAAATATATTTGTATATACATTTGTTCAATCTCAGACGTTCTTCTCTAGTATTGTATTGTTTATGACTGGTAATCCTTACAATCTTTAATCGTTTAGCGTCTGAATATTTCCTATAAGGCAAAATAAAGTTAATAAATGCGCATTTATTATTTTAATTTGCCTAGAATCGGGCTTTCAAGTCTTTTACACTAAATAATTCATGAATAGAACAGGTTTTCCAAATTGGCTTGTATTTGTATTGTTTGCTTTTTTTGCAATGTCTTTTGGTGGTGGTTGGGTTATCCCAGCTATAATTATTTATATGGTGGCAAGGTATGGATTTATGCAGCCGCGTGGCCGAGATCGTGCCGAAGAAGAACAGAGAAGAAGTAGCCGGAGGGATGAGCGGTACGGGAGAAGGCAAAGACCCCAAGAAAGGACAAGGGAATCAGATACACGCAGGGATTGGGAATATAGGCGGCAGCAGGAGCGCCAGAAAAGCAGGCAGATGAAAAAGCCTAAAAATAATCCTTTCAAATTGAGCGGTATCGAAAAGTATAAGGATTATGATTTCAATGGAGCCATCGCGGATTTCAAGAAAGCATTGGCCATTGATGGCTCAGATGTTGCGGTTCATTTTAATATGGCATGTGCCTACTCTATTAACGAGGAACCAGATAATTCTTTTTTCCACCTGAGTAAAGCGGTGGAATATGGCTTCAGTGATTTTGAAAAAATTAAATCGCATGATGCCTTGGCTTACCTGCGCATTCAACCGGAATTTGAAAATTTTGTCAAAAGAGGGTATAAGTTAGCCGGTAATGGAGATGGTGCTCCAAAAAATACCACAGAAAACAACAATTTACTTGAACAATTGAATAAATTGGCCGAACTTAGAGAAAAAGGATTATTGACCGAAGAGGAATTTGCCCAGCAAAAGAAAAAACTACTCGGATAAACAACCTTGCTCTAGTAAAAGGATAAAGTTAAAAGTTCTTAAAGTTAAAAGTACGTGCTTGCCAATCTTCCTGACCAGTAACAAACTGACTGGAAAAATTTAGCTAGAAGAACTTAATTGTACTCTTTTTACCTATTAATTTTTTATCAGTTCAAAACGATGCCATGTTTATTAAACTGTATAAAAAACATACTGGATTATGATTGCAGGGAAATTAATATCGAAAACTATCGTTCCGCTACGTACATCGGATACTGGACATGAGGCACTGGCGGTTATGAACGATTTTTATATAAGACATCTACCTATTGTTAATAATAAGCAGCTTCTGGGCCTGATCTCGGAAGATGATATCCTCAATAATATCGTTGAGGAACCTGTCGGTTCTTATCACCTGACTATTAACAAACCTTATGTGAAAGAATCTGACCATGTCTTCGAGGTGATGAGATTGGTTGGAGAATATCAGTTGTCCGTTATTCCAGTCGTGGATGTCGAGAATAATTATATAGGATTGATCACGCAAGATAGGCTCATCCAATATTTTGCAAAATCGGCTTCTTTTACGGAAACGGGAAGCATCATCGTATTGGAAATGGGCCGGCAAGATTATTCCTTAACGGAAATAACCCGTTTGGTGGAATCTGAAAATGCTGTCGTGTTGAGTAGCTTCGTTGTAACCAATCCAGATTCTACCCGTGTAGAGGTAAGCCTGAAAGTGAACCGCCAAGAAATTAGAGATATCCTAGCTACTCTCGAACGTTTCAATTATACCATAAAAGGTTCTTATCAAGAAACAAACTATTATGATGATCTGCGTGAGCGTTTTGATTCGCTAATGTCTTATCTGAATATCTGATGAATGTTTTTATAAAATGAATGCAGAACATTGAATGTTGATATTTGGTTCCCCTAGAATAAACGCTGGATCAAGGAGCAGATGCTCCTTCTCTATATGCTTTTCTTTTTTTTTTATACTCTTATTTTGCTACCCGACATCCTTTCTTTACGCCGTAGATAAGGTCTTGGTTAAGAATATCTTTGTTGAAGGGAATAGAAAAACCAAAGAAAGTATCATTACCCGAGAACTGGACTTCAGGGTTGGAGATAGTGTTAGCGTGCATGCTGTTATGCAGCAGTTGGAAGAAAACCGACTCTTGCTCATGAACACGGGTTTGTTTACACTTGTGAAAATGAATATCAAAGACTGGGATGACAGCAAAAAGGCAATAACGGTGCACATCCAAGTAGCGGAAAATTGGTATATTTATCCATTCCCGATATTTGAATTGGCCGATCGGAATTTTAATGTTTGGTGGGTTGAGCAGGAACGCGATTTCAGACGGCTGAATCTGGGAGTCCGGCTATATTATGTTAATCTCACCGGGCGGAAAGATCTACTCAAAACAATTATCCAAGTTGGTTATGCCCAAAAGCTGGAAGTTCGGTATACTTTACCGTTTTTCAATCAGGCACAGACTTTAGGTTTTACGACAAATATTATGTTAAATAGGAGTAAGGAGATTACCTATAAAACAGAAGGAAATAAGCAAATATTTTTCAGGGATGATGAGCGTTTTTTATTGAAAAGGTTTCGTGCAGGAATGGGGTTGAGCTATAGACCCAAGCAAAGGGGAATTTTCCGAGTAGGACTGAATTTTTATAGTAATAAAGTTCCGGCGGATTTCATCCAAGAATACAATCCTAATTTTTTCCTAGATGGGAAATCATTGCAACAGTATATTTCCATTGCTGCAAATTATAGCTATGACTTCAGAAATATTAAAGCCTATCCAACTAAAGGTTTTTTCGCGAAGGCAGGAGTTCAAAAAGATGGCATAGGTATTTTTTCGGATAGGAACAGTTTGAAAGCCAACATCTATCTGGCAAAGTATTTTTCTTTAAGCAAACGCCTAAGTCTGGAATTTAAATTCAAGGCCGGAACAGAATTGATTAGAAAGCAGCAGGATTATTACAATTATAGGGCTTTAGGATATGGGGATGATTATGTGAGAGCTTATGAGTATTATGTCATTGATGGACAGGATTATGTTTATACCAAATCAAGTATGCGGTTCGAGTTTTTCAGCAAGAGTTTTGACTGGGGGAAGGCCATGCCTATAAAAGCATTTAAAAAAATGCCATATAAGTTTTATCTTACCCTCAATACAGACGTTGCTTATGTAAATGATAATTATTATACTGCGGGAAATGAATTGAACAACAGGCCACTTTATGGCGGCGGATTGGGTATTGATCTGGTTATTTATTATGATAAAATTATACAATTTGAATATAGTATGAATCATTTACAGGAAAAGGCCTTATTTTTACACTACAATATTTCGTTTTAATGCAAATTGTAGTCTACGGTAGATATTTTAAGGACAAGGATACTCCCTACGTGCAGGAGTTCTTTGATATTATTCATGATATGGGTATTACCACTTATATCTTTGCACCTTATTTTGAGCAAATTCAAGGTAAAATAAAGTTCAAAAAAGATGTAGCTCCTTTTGATGGATACCGAGAATTTAGAACCCGAAGAATTGATTATGTCATAGCATTAGGGGGCGACGGAACCATCCTCAATGCCGTAACGATGGTAAGGGAAAGCAATATCCCGATTTTGGGATTGAATCTTGGGCGGCTCGGATTTCTGGCGAGCGTCGACAAGAGTCGTATAAAGGAGGCACTGAACTCTTTACAAAGGGGCATGTTTTCACTGGATGAAAGAACCCTACTCTACCTAGAAAGCAACGAACATATTTTTAATGATCTTCCCTTTGCCCTCAATGATTGTACCTTGCTCAAGCGAGATACCTCCTCCATGATTACGATTCATACTTATATCAATGGTTCCTATCTGAATTCCTATTGGGCAGACGGAATTATTATTGCTACGCCAACGGGTTCAACGGGCTACTCGCTGAGTTGTGGTGGGCCGATTATTTTCCCCAATTCCGGAAACTTTGTCATTACGCCTGTATCTCCACATAACCTCAATGTCAGGCCGATTGTGATTTCTGACAGCTCTATTATTTCCTTCGAAGTAGAAGGTCGTGCCGACAATTTTCTTTGCACCCTAGATTCTCGCTTTGAAACCATCACCTCAGAAACCCAGCTTGCCGTAAGGAAATGTGATTTTACCATAAAACTGGTTTCCTTAGATGGTGTTAGTTTCCATAAAACCATCCGGAATAAACTCACTTGGGGGAAAGATTCTCGGAATTAAGGAGTTTGGAAATTACATAATGTGTGCAGGAGACCGGACTGGTTTGTTTAAAATAAGCGATCAATGTGTAGCTTATTATTAGTCTTGATTCTCTGTTCGTGATGCTGGTTTTTCACACTTTCTTGGTGTATCTTTGTAGATATTGTCACCTTAAATAAGGACAACATTATGCAGAATTTAGAAAGACAGGAACCCATGAGTAATTTACAGCTTGAATTATTGAAGCTGTATTCACAAAAAGTATCTGATATTGATTTGTTGAATATAAAACAAATGATAGCGGAATATTTTGCTCAGAAAGCAATGGATCTTGCGGATCAAATATGGGAAGAAAAGGGCTGGACAAAGGAAGACAGTGAAAGACTAGCAAAAACCAGAATGAGGACACCTTATAAGCCTGATCATAAATGAGAGTTGTTATTGATACCAATCTTATATTGACGTGTATCTCTCGGAAATCTCATATCAATTGGATATTTCAAAGTATGGTTTGAGTTGTGTGTGACGACTGAAATATTAAATGAGTACGCAGAGATAATTGAGCGTCATATGGGGAGGGAACTCTCCGATTATGTTTTGAAGACAATAATGAATCTGTCCTCTTTACACCGGGTTGAAATTTACTACAAATGGAATCTTATAGAACGAGACCCTGATGACAATAAATTTGTAGACTGTGCAATTGCTTCAAATGCTAGATTTCTTGTAAGTCATGATAAGCATTTCAAAGTATTAAAAAACATTGCTTTTCCAAAAGTTGAAGTTATAAGCACGAATGGATTTAAAGAAGAGTTAAAAATAGCAAATAGTTAAACTAGAATATACATCAAATAATATCAAAGCTAACATCCCAGTACTAAACTATGCATTTCTCCATTATTATACCCACTTGGAACAATCTCGAATATTTGCAACTTTGCATCAAAGGGATCCGAGAAAACTCTGCTTTCAATCATCAGATTATTGTTCATGTGAATGAAGGAAAAGATGGGAGCAAAAAATGGGTTGATATGCAAAAAATTGATTATACTTGTAGCCCCGAAAATATTGGTATTTGTAAGGCGGTAAATCTCGCATTTACAAAAGCAAAGCAAGATTTCATTGTTTACATGAATGATGATATGTATCCGCTTCCGGGCTGGGATGTTGCCTTGATAAAGGCCATTCAACAAGCAGGGGAAGATACTTTCATGATTTCCGCAACCATGATCGAACCGAAAGCAAGCGGAAATGATTGTGTCATCGTAGCAGATTTTGGACAAAGTACAACAACATTCCGAAAAGCAGATTTACTAAAAAAATATACAGATTTCGAAAAAAATGATTGGAATGGAGCATCGTGGCCGCCTGTTATGCTCAGCAGAGCATCTTGGGAAAAGGTAGGTGGTTTTAGTGAGGCTTTCAGCCCAGGGATGTATTCTGATCCTGATTTGTCGATGAAACTTTGGGAAACGGGTTGCCGGATTTTTAGAGGCGTTGGAGAGAGTCGAGTGTATCACTTTCAGGCAAAGTCTACTGGAAAAGTGCTGCGAAATGATGGCCGGATGCAATTTATCCACAAGTGGGGGATTAGCGCCAATGCCTTTTATAAACATTATCTAAAAATGGGAACAACATTCGAGGGAAAGCTCGAACACAATACGAATACATTAGCCGTTAAACTGCAAAGAGCAAAAGCTTGGTTTTTAAAATACTTAAAAAATAAAAAATGATCAGAGCAACTTTATTTATGGTAGCAACACTACTCTGTTTTTCTTGTGCAAAAACAAAAAAATTATCCAACTCAGATTTGGCATGGAATCCTTATGAGGTTGGAGATAAGTTGATATTCCAGTCCAATAATGGGGATGAGCACACCCTAGAAATTAAAACCATCGAAAGATCCGATGATAAAACCAATCCCTACGCGGGAGATTTTTCCGGTAAGTTGGAGCAAGAAATTATCTATTGTAGTAGCTCGGAAGATCCGACCAATGATGAAAGAATTCTCACGGCAATAGGCAAAACTTCCAGTGATGATACTTTCATTCATTTGAACTTAGATATACCGAACACGCAATTTCCAGGCGGTCTTTATTTGTTGAGCGATTTAGAGAATCGGCAGGTAGAAAGCCTTACGATTGAAGGAAATAGTTACTCCGATGTTTTGGTCTTGACTCCAGAAAATGTAGAGATGGAAATACAGGGCATCACGGTAGAAAAAGTTTATTGGAGCAAGTCTAGTGGCTATATTCGTTATGATATGTCGGATGGGACGGTTTGGAGTTTGAAGTAGATTTTAGATCGTTCGCTTTTAGATTTTAGACCATTCGCGTAGCTCATTGTTAGATTTTAGACCGCTTCGCTGTCAGAAGTCAGACGGTTTTGTGGGAGATCTTGTAATTGTATTGTTGTATGGCGGTATGATTTATTTTTTTGGAGGAGATAGCTGGTTTTTGATAGAGTACCGTAGCTTAAAGAGAGGTCAAGTGCTAAGAAAATAGGCACTAAAGGAACAAATGTGAGTAAAGGCTTTTGGTCATTTGTAATGAAAAGGTTGCCGATAGAAAATCCTGTAAATTAACTAATCCAGAGAACCTGCCTGGCGAGGTCACGCAGACAGGTTCAGCTTCAGACTTTTATGGAATTACCACTAAGGAATATTGTCCCATCATTTTTCCCATAGTCCCTAACAAATCACTACATTCACATGCAGACAACAATAACACACAGAGGAACAAGCTACCAATGTGACCTAAGTAAACCACTCGATATTTCTATCCCATTACGAGAGGGAATAGAAAATGTCAACTGCTTCTATGCGCCATTGGTGGAGGTGTGGCCTGTTGTTGCTGGCGACTTTGTCGGTTCAACGGCACAAGGAGGACTTTTGAACTTCATGAATATCAAGTTGAATCCACATGGCAATGGAACCCACACGGAATGTGTCGGGCATATTGCGAAGGATAAATATACCATCAATCAATGCCTGAAACAGTTTAACTTTGTAGCACGGTTGATAAGTGTTTATCCACAGAAACAATCTAATGGTGACCGTGTTATCTTAAAAGAGCAGTTGGAACAACTGATTTCACCAGAGGAGTTGCGTTCTTGCGAAGCCCTAATTGTAAGAACGCTTCCCAATGATGAACTAAAACTGAATCAAAATTATTCCGGAGCCAATCCTGCTTACTTGCATCATGAAGCATGTGCGTATATTGTTGAAAATAATATCGAACACTTATTGATTGATCTACCTTCAGTGGATAGGGAGGAAGACGGCGGTCAATTGCTTTCGCATAAAGCATTTTGGAAATATCCAGAAGCTATTAGAAAAAATGCGACCATTTCAGAGTTAATTTTTGTTAACAATGGAATCAAAGATGGACTTTTTTTGTTGAATATACAGATTGCCTCATTTGAACTTGATGTAAGCCCTAGCAAACCCGTGCTTTATGAGTTAAGAAAACAATACAATATGTGATACACTAAACAAAAACTGCTTTTTAACCATGACAGATTCTCGTACATATCAATCGAAACTATACTTAGAATTTCTTGAAATTGCACCCAATGAATATCGGGAGACCGTTACTTTTGTGGAAGAAAATCTGGAAGGGTTGAAAAGAATACCTTTCAATGAATACTTTGAAATTCTGCTAGCTTACCTGAATGCCTTATTCGAGATTGGGCATTATCATGATTATCTTCGCAGGGTGGATGTTGCGATAGAAGCGAGTATCTTAAAAAACATCAAAGAATATAATGGTTGTAATGTATATGAGCAGCTATTGTTCCGGAAAGCCGCTTCCAATTACAACATCATGGAGTATAGGAAGGCAGAATATATTATCAAAGAACTCATCAAAATTAATCCCTTAAATAAAGGATATAGTGCTTTTCTAAAAAGGGCCTTACAGAAAAATGTTCCGGATTATGTGATGAATCTCCGAGCTGCCGGAATGTTTACATTTATGCTTTCTGCCTTCTTGATCAGTATAGAACTGCTGATTATTCGTACTTTTTTCGAGATTTATGCCGATAGAGTTGAACTGGGGCGTAATACTATCTTTATGATTGGCTGGGCTTTTTTGCTGGGAGGAGAGTTATTCTTCCGATATGGTGTCCACAAGAAAGTCATGAAGTTTGTGGAGCAGGTGAAGCGTAAGAAACATATCACTAAAATTGAGGTGAAGGAGTTGGTTTAGGGAATAAATCGAAAGTTATCCACAAAGTTATCCACATTAATGTTAATAACTTCGCTATTTTGCCAACATTTCCCTGAATTTTTCCTCTAATTGTTCCATTTCGTAGGTATCGTGCAGCTCATATTCCAAGGAAAGCTCTTCTGAAATTATTTTTTTGTAATAAACTAAGCCAATTCCTTTGGCATATAGCTCGATTCCTTGAATTTCGTTTTCCAAATGGCCTTCGTTGTACTGATCTACCAATTCCCGAACCTGAAACTGGATACATGGAATGCTTTTTCCCTTATAAGTATAGGTCGTTTCCCCTGAATATCTCCGATTTTTAATAATCTCATAATAGATAGGCGGCTCCTTGGATTCATACCATTTGATTTTATAGAGATATACGATGGTTGAATCCTTGACAGAAAACGGAAAAACATTTCCGGCCAGCACTTCAACGGCTACAGGAGATTGATAACCCGTGGAATCTGTCTGATACAGGCGAGTATCTCCTAGTACTACCCCATCATCAAGAATCATTTCTCTAGAAAATTGTTCCGGTATAAAATCCTGATTATAACTTTGTCCTGTAAGGTAGAGCATACTATCTGTTTCGATGGTTCGGTAGTACCAATACTGTGGGGCAAGGCTATCATTCCCAATACTCCGGTATTCATAGACCTTTGGGGATTTTAACTTTTCAACTGGAAAATAGAAGTCTTTAACGGATTGGCGATCTTTACTGCAAGCTCCTAGCAGAAGCAATACCATTACAAAAAATGGCAGTATTCGGCGATGTTGTATAGCGTAAATAGGTAATGATTTCATATATAAAGGATGGAAACATGACATTTTGACATAAAAACAAATCTTTTTTCGTCTGGTATAAAATCTGATAGTATTAGAAATAGTGAATAATTTTAATGTAGCGTCGTAATGCTTACGACGTTTCCGTAATGTTTATAATTTTCATTAGGAAGTCATATCTTAACAATCATTATTCAGAATTAGTTGATAATAATCAACTAATATTTTAAGGTAGCAATTTAATACTAGCTTCTTAAAGATATGTTTATATTTGCACATATTTATCTTTGTATAAACAAAAAAACGAGTTTAACACACAAGGCTAATAAAATTTACCATGTTTAAATTTATAACAAATTCAATAGGCAAACTGTTTGGTACCAAGTTCGACCGAGATGCAGCAGAGTATATGCCGATAGTAGATCGCATAAATGAGATTTATTCGGGCTTGTCTAGTTTGTCAGATGACCAGTTGAGAAATAAAACCCTAGAGTTTCGAGCAAAAATTGCCGAACATCTAAAAGGGGTAGATGAAGATATCAAATCTTTTGAAGAGCGTGCCGCAACAGAGGAAGATCTTCTGGAAAAAGAAAATCTCTTCGCAGAGGTGGACAAGTTGAAGGAGGAGCGAGACAAACATCTGGAGGAGGTCTTGAAAGAAATTTTACCTGATGCCTTTGCTGTCGTTAAAGAAACTGCTCGTCGATTTAAAGAAAATGATACCATTACCGTTACGGCTACACAGCATGACCGGGATTTGGCTGCAACTTCAGAGTATGTGACCATTGAAGGAGAGCAAGCCATCTGGAAAAACCAATGGATTGCTGCCGGAGGAGACATTACTTGGAACATGGTGCATTATGATGTTCAGCTTATTGGTGGGATGGTGCTTCATGATGGTAAGATTGCGGAGATGGCAACGGGGGAAGGAAAAACTTTGGTCGCTACCCTACCGGCATACCTCAACGGGCTTTCTGGTTTAGGGGTTCATGTGATTACGGTGAATAATTATCTGGCACGACGGGACTGCGAGTGGGTCGGGCCGATCTTTGAGTTCTTATTCCTTACCATAGATTGTATTGACAAATATAAACCCCATTCTGATGAAAGAAAAAAGGCTTATAGATGCGATATCGTTTACGGTACCAACAATGAATTTGGTTTTGATTACCTGCGGGATAATATGGTGCGTTCTGAAGATGAAAAAGTACAGGCCAAGCACCATTTTACGATGATAGATGAGGTGGATTCTGTATTGATTGATGATGCCCGTACACCACTTATTATTTCCGGACCAATTCCGCAAGGAGCAGAGGAACAGGAATATATTGCCTTGAAGCCTTCTATCGAACGATTGATTGCTGCCCAGCGAAAACTGGCCACAGGTTATTTGGCGGAAGCCAAGAAACTTTTTAAAGATGGGCTTGACGGACACGAAGAAGGCGAAGCAGGAATGGCATTGTTGCGTTGTCATCGTGCCTTACCGAAAAATAGACCATTAATCAAGTTTTTGAGTGAAGAAGGGGTAAAGGTGATGATGCAAAAATCGGAGAATTATTACATGCAGGAGCAATCCAAGCACATGCATCTCGTAGATGAACCATTGTTATTTACCATAGAAGAAAAAACGAGAAGTGTAGAACTAACGGAACGAGGAGCAGAGTTTCTGGCCAAAGGTGGAGAAGATCCCAACTTTTTCGTGATGCCGGATATGGCGACCGAAATGCACAGTATTGAGGAAAGTACGGAAATGGGCGAGGAAGAAAAAAGGGAAGCTAGAGAGAATTTGGTACAGGATTTTTCCATAAAATCTCGTCGGTTACATTCTGTTAGCCAATTGTTGAAGGCTTATACCCTTTTCGAGAAAGATGAGGAATACATTGTGATGGATGGGCAGGTAAAAATTGTGGATGAGCAAACTGGCCGTATGATGGAAGGTCGTCGGTATTCCGATGGGCTACATCAGGCACTTGAGGCCAAGGAGGATGTAAAAGTAGGGGATATTACCCAGACTTATGCGACGATTACCTTGCAGAATTATTTTCGGATGTATCACAAACTTTGTGGGATGACCGGTACTGCAGAGACCGAAGCTTCAGAGTTCTGGGAAATTTATAAGCTGGATGTTGTTGTTATTCCGACGAATAGGCCTATTGTTAGGGATGACCGTGAAGACTTTGTTTTCAAGACGGAACGGGAGAAGTTTAATGCTGTTATAGATGAGATTGTGAAAATGAGTAACGCAGGCCGCCCGATTCTGGTGGGTACAACTTCGGTTGATATTTCGGAGAAGCTAAGTCGGATGTTGAATATGAAAGGCATTAGCCATAATGTCCTGAATGCGAAGCAGCACCAGCGAGAAGCGGAAGTCGTTACGGAAGCGGGTATTGCAGGTAATGTAACCATTGCAACGAATATGGCAGGTCGTGGAACCGATATTAAAATTAGTGACGAGGTGAAAAATGCGGGCGGTTTGGCTATTATCGGTACGGAGCGACATGATTCTCGTCGGGTAGATCGGCAGTTAAGAGGACGTGCTGGTCGTCAAGGAGATCCTGGATCATCACAGTTTTATGTTTCCTTAGAGGATAACTTGATGCGTTTGTTCCAATCGGAGCGTATTGCGAAATTGATGGATAAAATGGGGCATCAGGATGGAGAGGTGATCCAACATTCTATGGTTACGAAATCTATCGAAAGGGCACAGAAGAAGGTAGAGGAAAACAACTTCGGGATAAGAAAACGACTTTTGGAGTACGATGATGTGATGAATATTCAGCGTGGTGCTATTTATAAGAAGAGAAATAATGCCTTGTCTGGGGAGCGACTTGCGGTGGATTTGAACACGATGTTTACCTCGCTTATCGAAAGTATCGTTATCGGTAGCAAGCAAGCAGAAAGTTATGAAGCATTTCTAGAAGAATCTCGTCGTATTTTAGGGATTGATCCTAAAATTACGGAAGAAGAGTTTGAAGGTTGGAGCGAAGATAAAATCATAGACGAATTCCAGCCACAGTTTTACGATTTCTATGCTCGTAAATCTGAAAAAATCAAGGAAATTTTGCTACCAACCATTCAGCGGGTTTATGAAAACCAAGGGCATCAGTATAAACGAATCGCCATTCCGTATACGGATGGACGTTCAAAGCCATTGCCGATAGCAGCAGATTTGGAAACGGCAGTAAATTCCGAAGGTAAAACGATTATAAAAGATATTGAAAAGGCTATTGCATTGGCCATTATAGATGACGAGTGGAAAGAGCATCTGCGTTCGATGGATGAGTTGAAGGAAGCGGTTCAGGCGGCATCTTTTGAGCAAAAAGATCCATTGGTGATTTATAAAATGGAAGCCTATAATCTTTTTGAAGATTTGATCTATCGGATTAATGAAAAAGTAACTTCCTACTTGGTGAATGGAAAGCTGTTGTTGCAAGAGGATCGCGGTTTGCAAGAAGCTCGGGAACAGAAAACGGATTTGAGTAAAATTCAGACTTCCCGCCAAGAAATGACCCAAACGCAGGCAGCAGCAAAGCAAGCCGCCGCTGCCGCCGGTCAGGCAGAAAGAGCGAAACCGGAAACCTTCGTCAGAACGGAACGGAAGATCGGTCGGAATGAGTCTTGTCCTTGTGGCAGTGGCAAAAAGTATAAGCATTGTCATGGCAAATAGGGCATAAACTGATTTTAATACGGCTTTTTTATAGGAGAAGCTCAAGAAAAATTGATACCTTCGCATAAGAGCATGTTGGAGATTTAATAATTGGCCATTTTCGCCTGTCTGCCACAGGCAGGCTCTTGAAAATCAATTCTCTAACAGGCTCTAAGTAGAAACGAATTATAGAGAAAAGAAGATTTGATTGGAATATTTGGTATGATGATCACGACAGAAAGTGTTTAAATATACCAGATTAAGGCATCAAAGATTCCTAAAGAAAACCAGGAGAATAAAATACTAAATGGAAATAGCGAGAATAATAGACTACACACTGTTGAAAGCAGATTGTACAGAAGGGGACATTAAAAGTTTGTGTGAAGAAGCCTTGAAACATAATTATAAGGCGATTTGTATACCTCCATATTTTGTGAAATATGCTTCGAGCATACTTAGTGAATCGGAAACGATTATTGCGACAGTAGTGGGTTATCCCTTTGGCTACTCCGCCACACCTGCGAAAGTTGAAGAGATAAAAAGAGCCATAGATGAAGGTGCGCATGAGTTAGATGTTGTAGTGAATGCCAGTGCTATAAAAAGTGGAGATTGGTATTATGTGAAGAATGATATTAATTCCATGACCCTTGCCGCACATTTGAAAGGAAAGGCGATCAAAATAGTCTTGGAATCTTGTTTTTTGACCAAAGCGGAATTACTTCGGGGATGCGAAATCTGTAAAGAAGTAGGGGTTAATTATGTGCAGGTGGCTACAGGCCGGAACGAAGCCCCGAAAATAGAGACGATACAGTTTCTCAAGGCAAATCTTGGGGATAAGATTAAAATAAAGGTATTTGGCGGCATTCAATCTTTGGCGGATGTTGAAAAATATATTGCAGCAGGTGCTGCTCGTGTGGGCTGCCATGTTGATGTTAAATTAATGGAATAATATGAAATCGTTCAAATTTATCTTGTTGGCATTATTCATAATATTTAGCCTGCCTACGCTATTTGGGCAAGCAAATTTGTTGGAAGATTATGAGATCAGCCAGATGATGGATAAATTTACGTTTGATAATAAAACAACCCAGAGAGTTTCTGGTTGGCGTATTCAAATTCTGGCAACGACGGATAGAAGAAAGATGGAAGACGAACAGCGAAAGTTTATGGCCAAGTATCCTGAAATAGCCGTCGATTGGATACATGCAAAACCTTATTATAAACTAAAAGCCGGTGCATTCGCAACAAAAAGTCAGGCATTGCCAGTACTACATAGGATTAAAGCGGATTTTCCCGGCGCCTTTCCCACCAAGGATAACTCGATCAGCCCCAGAGAATTAGTAGGATTATAATGTAGGAACTTGTAACTAGTTAGTTATGATCTCTTATTATGCCTAAGTTACCTGTTCCTATAGGCACGTATAGTTTCCAAACATTTACCTTAGTTATTTGAGCCAATGAGCAGAAGAGAAGTAGCCGGATTCCGGAACATAGATTGGATGACATTTTCGCTGTACATCAGTATGGTGATTATCGGTTGGATGATGATTTATGCGGCAGGCTATGAAGATGGTGGTTCTTACGGTATTTTCAACTTGGATACGCCAGTGGGCAAGCAAACGATGTGGATCAGTCTTTCTATTTTGATCCTATTGATAACGACTGTCGTAGATTGGAAATTTTGGCGTACATTTTCCTACTTTATATATGCTTTTGCCCTCGTCCTTCTGGTTGGCGTACTCTTTTTTGGGGTAAAGGTTAAGGGGGCTACCTCTTGGATCAGGCTTGGCGGTTTTACTTTACAGCCATCAGAGTTTGCAAAATTTGCAACTTGTCTTGCAATGGCGTCCTATCTTTCCGCATTTAATACAAATTTAAGTCGGTTTCGGCATCAGATTGTTGCCAGTCTACTGTTCCTTTTACCCGTTGGACTAATTTTAATGCAACCAGATGCAGGTTCCGCAATTGTCTTCTTCGGCTTCATGGTCGTCTTATATAGAGAAGGGATGCCGTCCATTTTATATGTTATCCTTTTTGCAACTATCGCATTATTTATTCTTGCCTTAATGTATAATCCCTCCCATGTGGTTATTGCGCTTTTCTTTTTGGGGATACTGTTACTGATCAATGGATTCAAAGACAAGATGTATTACCTGATGGGCTTTCTATCTTGGTCTGCCTTATCATTCTTGGGCGTGTATTACGGTTATACACGATACGTTTTGATTGCATATGCCATAGCGTTGATCGTTTTTTCCGGGTTACATTGGAGAAAAGGCCGATATCGGCTGGTAAAATCATTGGTTCCCTTAATTATATTAGGTAGTGTGTTTACTTACTCGGCTAATTATGGTTTCCACAATTATCTAAAGTCCCACCAGCAAGATCGACTCAATGTTTGGCTACGACCAGAATTATGTGATCCACATGGTTCTCTATATAATGTGCTACAATCGAAGTTGGCTATTGGTTCCGGAGGACTTCAGGGAAAGGGTTTCCTTGAGGGTACTATGACGAAATTGAATTATGTTCCCGAGCAATCTACAGATTTCATCTTTTGCACGATAGGAGAAGAACAAGGATTTATAGGAAGCTTCGGTATCATTATCCTTTTCTTTTTGTTGGTATCGAGGATTATATTTTTGGCCGAACGGCAGAAATCTGATTTCTCCCGCCTTTATGCTTACGGTATAGCTGGGATTTTATTCGTACATTTCTTTGTCAATATTGGAATGACGATGGGACTAGTTCCTATCATAGGGATTCCCCTGCCTTTTATTAGCTATGGAGGGTCGTCGTTGATGAGCTTTACCCTAATGTTAGGAGTATTGTTAAAACTGGATGCGAATCATTTGAATTATTAGACAAATTAGTTTTGTTTAACATTTCTTAAAAATATATTAAAGAGGAACTACACTAACAATAGTTACCTCTTTTTTTGTAAATTTATAGGTCAAGAGATTTTGGAATAATCGATTTTAAAACAAATGCACCTCCCTGAATTAGATTTTAATGTATAAACCAAGAAATATTATAGGATAATAATATGGGACTTAAAGGCCATTTAATACTGTTTTTTTTATGGATAGCCTTATCTATAAAGGCACAGCATGTACAGTGGGCATCTGAAGTAGTAGCATTTTCCAGCCAATATAGCAATAAAGATTGGTCGGCAGAACAGGCACTCGGAGTGCCAAATGCTTTGGGAAATTTAGAACTATACCGACTAGCTTGGTCACCTAAAAAAGAGGAGAATGCTGTGAACGAATATATTCGAGTTAGGTTTGAAGAACCGATGCGTATCCAGCAAGTAGCCGTAGCCGAAAGTGCTGGGCCAGGTGCCATTCATAAAATATACGCTTTTGATAAAAATGGTAAAAAACACCTGCTTTACGAAAATAAATCTCCTCGCCCGATTGGGATACCACAGCGATTGTTCCGGTACAAATGTTCTAGGACGGATTTTTATGTGCAAGATATACGGGTGGAATTAAAAACAAAAGCTGTAAAAGGCCCGAATCAGATAGATGCTATTGCGATTTCTAATAGTAAAGAAGATATTAAGTTGAAAGTAGAGGAGGCCGTATTTGAAACTTCATTGGGTGCTATAGAAAATCTTGGTCCTGATATTAATTCAGAATATGCTGAGCGCTTACCTATTATTTCTCCCGACGGGCAAACTTTATTTTTCGCAAGAAAATACCATCCACAAAATATAGGGGAGGACAATATGGATGATATATGGGTTTCTCGCCGGATGGCTAACGGGCAATGGAGTCGGGCAGTGAATGTTGGGGCACCGTTGAATAATAAGACCCATAACTTTGTCATTGCGACGAATCCCACTGGGAATATTCTTTATCTTGCAAATGATTATAATAGTAAGGCCAAAGATGGAGTTTCTCAGAGTAAGCGAAGGGGCAGAACTTGGTCGAGACCCAGAACATTAGAAATCAAAAATCATTACAATGATAATATTTTTGTAGGATATCATATTAATATGGAGGGCAATGTCTTACTTATGGCAGTGGAAAGGGATGATAGTCGTGGCGATCGGGATCTTTACATTTCCTTTAAAGCTGCTGATGGAGAATGGACAGAACCGCGAAGTCTTGGGGCAACCATAAATACGGTAGGTCGGGAAAGTAGTGTTTTTCTAGCGGCAGATAATAAAACTATTTACTTTTCAAGTGACGGGCATCAGGGGTATGGTGGCTTAGATATGTATATGAGTAAGCGATTGGATAATAGTTGGACAAAATGGAGTAAGCCGCTAAATCTAGGAAAACAGATCAACTCTATTGGGAATGATTATAATTATACGATTCCAGCATCTGGGGAATATGCTTATTTTTCAAGAGACAATAACAATGGAATGTCTGATATCTATAGGATAAAGTTACCAGAAGAAGTCCGGCCCGAACCCGTTATTCTATTGGTAGGAAACATTATAGATGCTGAGACGCAAACACCCGTGAATGGCAAAATAAAGTATCAACGGCTGACTAGGAAGAATGAAAAAGCAGAACTGACTCCATTAGAAGATGGTAGTTTTCAGGTTGTTTTGCCCTATGGGAATCACGTTGGGATACATGCTGAAGTAGAAGGTTATTTTGCCGTGGCAGAGCATATGGAACTGGGAGAGGATTGGTTAGAAGAAGAGGATTTTGATACCAAGATTCAACCTTCTGCAAATATGGAAACTATTCAAAAACTGGAAGAGCAGTTAAGTGAACTAAACGAGGAGTTGGAATATCTAAGTTCGGAGCAGGAACCGGAATTTACCCGTAAGGGTGTTGATGTAGAACGGGAGGAAGATGACGAGTTAAGGAGGATGAAAGAAAAGTTTAATAAAAGGACGGAAAGTATCGGGGCACCTCGAATGACGAAAAAAGGGCAAGGACAATCCAATGATGCAGAATTAGAAGCTTTGAAGCGGAAATTCATGAATCATAATGCAACGGCTAAGGGCATTGAAAAAACAAAAACAGAACGGGAAAAGGACGAGGACAAATTGGCTGCCTTAAAAGAACGTTTCAACCGTCATCATGGTAAAGATCAGGAAACAGGACAGGAGGTAGAACCGTTAGAGGTAGCCGAGGAAGATCAAGAACGCTTGCAAGCTTTTGAGCAATTGAGAAGAGATGTAAGAATGGAATTGGAGAGTCAAATTGCACCGCAACTAACATTTGAATTACGGGAAGAGCTAATAGAAGAAGTACGCCCAGAAGTTGAAGAAAGTACTGGAAAAGGGATGAGTGAAGCACAAAAAGAAGCATTAAATGATGAGGTGGAGGCACAGTTGAGGGATGAACTGGAAGAAGATGTGCGCAGTTCACTTCGGGAGAAACGGGAAATAGAGGAGGAGGAAGCGGATGACCTCGACGAAATTGAAGAAGGGTTAAAAACTATCATGGAGGAAGAAGTCAGGGCAGAGTTAACAGAAACCCTTCGGGAACCCATGAAAGAAAAAATACGTCGGGAGATGGAATATCGGGTGAAGAAAGAGTTGGAAGTCCAGTTGAAAACAGAATTAGAAGCAGAACGAGCAAAACTAACCACTACTGAAATTCCTGTAATCACGGAAGTCCCAACAAAGGAAATTCCCCAGAAAGAAGAACGGGAGTATAGAAAAGTGGAGAAAGATATATTGGTCGTTCCCATAAAAGTTGGTCAGATTATTCCAATGAATAATGTATTTTTTGATGCGAATCAATCGTCACTCAAGGAGGTTTCATTCGCAGAACTAGATCGGGTTGTCGCTTTTCTTGAGCAAAACAGCAATCTGATTGTTGAAGTTGGGGGGCATACAAATGGTTGGTGTAGTCATGAATTTGCGAGTGAACTTTCCAGAAACCGAGCAGCATCTGTAACCGATTACTTTAAATCAAAGGGTATTTCGGAAAATCATATCCAGTTTAAGGGCTATGGTAAAACGAACCCAATTGCAGATAACAATACTTTATCGGGGAGAAAAAAGAACCAACGGGTAGAGTTGAAAATATTGGAGATATTAGATTAAAAAAGAACTCGAACCACTTAAATCAAACACTATGAATTTTATTCCAGAGCATATTATTAATGAAAATTGTACGATTTCTGAAGAGACTGATATCATGCTTTTGGGAAAAGAGCATCCTGTAATTATGGGATATTTGTTTTCTGAAACTTTTCATTTTTTTACCGAAAAAGAGAAAGATTATTTTCTATATCTGGGAATGGTTTTGATAAAATCATTTAAAGCTTTACATCCCGAATTCAGGCCACTGAAGAAAGAATTCATAGCGCAAGCTGAAGAACAGAACTGGGTGTTACTTAATGAATCTGTAGGCACAAAATTTAGAGATCGAATCACTATTTTTTTTAAAGATTTTCCCCAAGAAGATTTACTTGCATTTGTTGAAGATTCTCTGATCCCAGATGAAAACGATGACGGTTTTGTGAGTAAAGAAGGCCGTGATTTGATGTTTGTCGGCTTGAAAACTATTCTGGATGGCTTGATAAATTGTGTCTGAATACAGACTAGAAAATTTTTTGATGTTCATAAATGTATTCCTTCTTCTCTTTGTTTTTAGTTTTCAAATTATTATTTGAAAACCCTATCTTTTTATATGTATTTGTAATGTTACTTTAGTGCAAATATCATACAGTATTTCACTCCATTATATATTTATTTCTGTTACTTTTTTTTGAGAAATCATGAGATTAATAGCATAAATCTGATAGATACTATTCAAAAGCAAATCATTTTACCTGCAGTTCAATACAAATTCTATACATAATCGGAAGGGAGTGTCCTGCTCTTTACATTCCTAAATCGTCATAAGAAAATGATCCTATCTAACAATAATATGTATAGCAAAAGAAGTCTTGCAAAATAATTACCATACAAATTAAGTACAGTTTTGAAGTTTGAATATAACATTGTTTATACAAGTTTTTGAGTGGCATTGTATTTGGTATTTCTGGAATAAGATTAAAAAAAGAAACCCTGTGGCTGATTCTGCAAACACTAAGCAACAATAGCTTAACATTATCCAGCCGTTAATTGAATGATTACATCCTGCCTGACAAGTAACGCAGACAGGAATTTTGCTGTGTATTTAAGACATGGGTGTCTTAGTATTTATTCAGATCGAAATAATGAAACATGAAATTTAATGTTTATTCTCCAATGTTAAAAGGTTTATTCCGATGCAAAAAAGTAGGCAGATATTTTGCCTGGCTTTTGTTGTTTCTCACCTTTATGGAAGCTGAAACACTTTTTGCGAACACAATGTTGTGTGACTCTGAAAATGAGTTTCTTGTTGATACAAAAAGTAGGGATTTAGAGCGATGGTGCTGGAGTAATAAAAACGATTATAGTAGTGAAAAAATGACTTCCTCTGTTGGTCCTCCCTTAATTATTACTGGGAATACCCTCGTGATTCTTGAGAATTCTTCGGGGGTTATCCATAATGTGGAAACTATTGATGAGGATAGCGAAGGGGCTGGAACATTACTCTACAGTCTTATTGGTTCTATAGATGATGCGTTATTCACTATAGAGCCTAATTCCGGTCAGATCACTTTTATTACGCCTCCGAACTATGAAGATCCGCAGGATGTTGGTTTGGATAATGTGTACAACTTTGAAGTAGAGGTTTGTGATACGGAATCACTCTGTGCACAACAATCTATTCAGATCACTATTTTTGATGTGGATGAAGATCAGGATGGCGTCAAGGGGGCTGGAGAGCCGGATGATGAAGATCCGTGTGTTCCGGGTCTTTACAATGTATCCTCAGTTGATTGTGATGGGGATGGATTGACAAATGGAGAAGAGGATACCAATGGTGACCAGTCTTGTAGTGTGGGAGAAACCTGTGCTGACAACCCTGATATGGATAACGATGGGTTTAATGATGGTCTAGAGGTACTAGGGCCAGATGGAGATGCTGCAACAACGGCAGATAATTCTGACCCATTTGATCCATGTGATCCGAGTCCTTATGCTGTTGCTACTGGTGATTGTGATGGAGATGGTTTAACGAATGGGGATGAGGATGCGAATGGAAATGGTATTTGTGATGCAGGAGAAACTTGTGCTGATAATCCGGATACAGATGGCGATGGCATTAATGATGGGACAGAAGTCACAAATGGAACTAATCCACTTGATCCTTGTGACCCAAGTGCATATGCAGTTGCTACAGGTGATTGTGATGGAGACGGCTTAAGTAATGCAGAAGAAGATGTGGATGGCAATGGTATTTGTAATGGAACAGAAACCTGCGCCGATAATCCAGATATGGATAATGATGGTTTTAATGACGGATTAGAGATAAATGGTGCGGATGGTATACCAAACTCTGGAGATGAGTCTGACCCACTTGATCCTTGTGATCCGAGTTTGCTATCCAATCCTGGTGGGGATTGTGATAATGATGGTTTGACAAATGGTACTGAAGATGCTAACAACAATGGTATCTGCGATGCAGGAGAAACCTGTGCGAATAATCCAGATACGGATGGTGATGGCATTAACGATGGATTAGAGGTCGGTAATGGAACTGACCCGCTTGATCCTTGCGATCCAAATCCATACGCAATAGGAGCGAATGACTGTGATGGAGATGGTTTGACAAATGCAGAGGAAGATACGGATGGTAATGGCATTTGTAATGGAACAGAAACTTGTGCGGATAATCCCGATATGGATGGCGATGGCTTTTTAGATGGAAATGAAGCCACCAATGGAAGCGATCCTTACGATCCTTGTGATCCTGATCCATATGCTGTTGGTAGTAATGATTGTGATAATGATGGTTTGACCAATGCTCAAGAAGATGCTAATAATAGTGGCTTTTGTGATGGCACAGAAACCTGTGCCAATAATCCAGATATGGACAACGATGGTATTAATGACGGTACTGAAGTAGGTAATTTTACCGATCCACTTGATCCTTGTGATCCGAATCCTTATGCAATAGGGACAAATGATTGCGATGGTGATGGCTTGACAAATGCACAAGAAGATACCAATGGAAATGGTATTTGTGACGGCACGGAAACCTGTGCAAATAATCCAGATATGGATGGGGATGGTTTTAATGATGGAAACGAGGTTACTAATGGTACTGATCCTTTTGATCCTTGTGATCCGAATCCTTATGCTTTACCATCAGGCGATTGTGATGGAGATGGTTTGACAAATAGTATAGAGGATGCAAATGGTAATAATTTTTGTGATCCATTAGAAACCTGCGTTGATAATCCAGATACGGATGGCGATGGTGTGCAAGATGGAGCTGAAGTCGGGAGTGGAACTGATCCACTTGATCCTTGTGATCCAAGCCCTTATGCTATAGGTACTGGGGATTGTGATAATGACGGTTTGACAAACGCGGAGGAAGATACGAATGGAAACGGTATTTGTGATGGTTCAGAAACCTGTGCTGGTATACCTGATATGGATGGTGATGGTATTTTGGATGGTGTAGAGGTTGCCGATGGTAGCGATCCGCTAGATTCTTGTGATCCGAACCCTTATGCAATAGCAACAGATGATTGTGATAACGATGGTTTGACAGGTGCCGAGGAGGATACAAATGGTAATGGTGTTTGTGATCCATTAGAAACTTGTGTGGATAATCCAGACATGGATGGTGATGGCTTTTTCGATGGTTTGGAAGTAAATGGCCAAGATGGCAACCCTGCTACTACAGCCGATAATTCAGATCCTTTCGATCCTTGTGATCCAAGCCCGTATGCAATCCCTAATAATGATTGTGACGGTGATGGTCTTACAAATGGCGAAGAGCTTGCTGCTGGGACTGATCCCCTAGATCCTGATACGGATGACGATGGTTTTGGGGATGAAATAGAAGTAGAAGGCCCGGATGGTGATCCTGCTACTACTGCTGATAATACCGATCCTCTTAATCCTTGCGATCCCGATCCTTATGCTGTTCCGGGTGGTGATTGTGATAACGATGGCTTAACAAATGATGAGGAAGATGTCAATAACAATGGTATTTGTGATGGGACAGAAACCTGCGCAAATAACCCAGATATGGATGGTGATGGATATAATGACGGCCTTGAAGTTGGAGGAATAGATGGAATTCCAGGTACATCAGCAGACAATTCAAACCCTTTGAATGCTTGTGATCCTGATCCTTATGCTATACCGGGGGGCGATTGTGATGGAGATGGCCTGACGAACGCAGAAGAGGATACCAATAACAATGGTAGTTGTAATTTGGGAGAAACTTGTGCGGATAATCCGGATATGGATGGCGATGGTTACAATGATGGGGATGAAGTTAATAATATTGGTTCCAACCCTTTGAACCCCTGTGATCCAGATGTATATGCAGTTCCTACAAATGATTGTGATAACGATGGTATTCCAAATGGCCTAGAGGATTTAAATAGTAATGGAACCTGTGATGTCAATGAAACTTGTGCAAATGATCCGGATACCGATGATGATGGTATCCCTGATGGAACAGAGGTAAACAATGGAACTGATCCACTTGATCCTTGTGATCCTAATCCGCTGGCTATCCCGACGAATGATTGTGATGGCGATGGCATGACAAACGAGGAGGAAGACTTGGCAGGAACTGATCCAACAAGTGCGGATACAGACGGTGATGGTATTGATGATATAGATGAAATAAATACTGGAACTGATCCCCTAGATGCTTGTGAGCCTAATGTTTATGCAATTCCGACAGGCGATTGTGATAACGACGGTATTCCAAATAGTATAGAGGATATTAACAACAATGGCGTTTGTGACGCCAATGAAACCTGTGCTGATAATCCAGATACAGATATGGATGGTTTGAGTGATGGTACAGAGTCTAATAATGGTAGTGATCCACTCGACCCTTGTGATCCGAATCCAAATGCTATACCTACAAATGATTGTGATAATGATGGCTTAACAAATGGAGAGGAAACGGCTATAGGAACCGACCCGCTCGATCCAGATACGGATAATGATGGCGTACCGGATGGTACTGAAGCTACCAATGGCAGCGATCCTTTAGACCCTTGTGATCCAGACCCTACTGCTATTGCCTCTGGGGATTGTGATAGTGATGGTTTGAGCAATGGTGATGAAGTTATTGCTGGCACAGATCCCGCAAATCCGGATACAGATGGCGATGGTATCTCTGACGGAATAGAAGTACCAAATGGTAGTAATCCGCTTGATCCTTGTAGTCCAAACCCAACAGCAATAGCCTCAAATGATTGTGATAATGATGGCTTACCCAATGGTGATGAAACCACTGCGGGTACTGATCCTACTAATCCGGATACAGATGGAGATGGTGTCAATGATGGCGATGAGGTAACCAATGGCTCCGATCCATTAGATGCTTGTGACCCAGATGTATACGCTATTCCTTCTGCCGATTGTGATAATGATGGTATCATTAATGGACTGGAAGATTTGAATGGCAATGGAACCTGTGATGCGAATGAAACCTGTGCAGACGATCCAGATACAGATGACGATGGTATCAATGATGGTGCGGAATCAAACAATGGAACCAATCCACTCGATCCTTGTGATCCAAATCCAGCAGCTATCGCAACCAATGATTGCGATAATGATGGTTTAACCAATGGAGAGGAAACTACCGCTGGTACTGATCCAACAAATCCAGATACGGATGATGATGGTATTAACGATGGTGATGAAGTAACGAATGGCAGTGATCCGCTTGATCCTTGTGACCCAGATGCTACGGCTATTGCGACAAATGATTGCGATAATGATGGTTTAACCAATGGAGAGGAAGTTACGGAAGGTACCGATCCTACCGTTCCAGATACGGATGGTGATGGTATTAGCGATGGGGATGAAGTAACCAATGGCAGTGATCCGCTCAATCCTTGTGATCCGAATCCAGCTGCTATTTCATCAAATGATTGTGATAACGACGGTATCATAAACGGTCTAGAAGACCTGAATGGCAATGGAACTTGTGATGCGAATGAAACCTGTGCCGATGATCCCGATACGGATGATGATGGCCTCAACGATGGTTTAGAAGTTAGTAGTGGTAGCGATCCACTTGATCCTTGTGATCCGAATCCAACAGCTATACCGACTAACGATTGTGATAATGATGGCCTTACCAATGGTGAGGAAGTCGTCGCAGGTACTGATCCCTCGGTACCGGATACGGACGGCGATGGCATTAATGATAGTGATGAAATAACCAATGGTAGTGATCCGCTTGATTCTTGTGACCCAGATGCGTATGCTATAAGTTCAGAAGATTGTGATAATGATGGTCTTACCAATGGTGCGGAAGACTTGAATGGTGATGGTCTCTGCGGTGCGAATGAAACTTGCGCAGACAATCCTGATACGGATGGTGATGGCATTAATGATGGCTTGGAAGTTGCTAATGGTACTGATCCCCTCGATCCTTGTGATCCCAATCCGAATGCTATTCCAACCAACGATTGTGACGGTGATGGATTGACCAATGGTGAAGAAATAACCAACGGTACCGATCCTACTGTTTCTGATACGGATGGAGATGGTATAGATGATAGTGACGAGATTGCAAATGGTTCCGATCCGCTTGATGCTTGTGATCCAGACCCAACAACAGTAGCTACAGCTGACTGTGATAATGATGGGCTGACTAATGGCGAGGAGATCACCGAAGGTACTGACCCAACGAATCCCGATACAGATGGAGACGGTGTTCCTGATGGTACAGAGGTGACAAATGGCTCCGATCCGTTAGATGCTTGTGATCCAGACCCAACAGCAATCGCTACAGCCGATTGTGATAATGATGGTTTAACCAATGGAGAAGAAATTACCAACGGTACTGATCCAACGGACTCAGATTCAGATGATGACGGTATTCCTGATGGTACAGAAGTAACAAATGGCAGTGATCCATTAGATGCTTGTGATCCAGATGTATATGCAGTTGCCACAGGCGATTGTGATAATGATGGTATCATCAATGGTTTAGAAGATTTAAACGGTAATGGCGTTTGTGATGCCAATGAAACCTGTGCCGACGATCCAGATACAGATGATGACGGTATCCCTGATGGCACGGAAGTCGCAACGGGTACTAATCCACTCGATCCTTGTGATCCAAACCCAACTGCAATCGCCACAGGGGATTGTGATAATGACGGTTTGACAAATGGTGATGAAACAACCGCCGGTACCGATCCTGATAATCCGGATACGGATGGAGATGGCCTGAATGATGGCTTTGAGGTAACAAATGGCAGTGATCCATTAGATCCTTGTGACCCGAATGTGTATGCATCAAGTACAGGAGATTGTGATAACGATGGCCTGACGAATGGAGCAGAGGACTTAAATGCAAATGGTACTTGTGATGCCATAGAAACCTGTGCTGATAATCCAGATACCGATAGTGATGGTATTAATGATGGATTAGAAGTGACTAATGGTTCTGATCCGCTCGATCCTTGTGATCCGAATCCGAATGCCATTCCAACAAATGATTGTGATAATGATGGCCTGACGAATGGCGAAGAAGTAACCAATGGTACTGATCCAACTGTTGCCGATACCGATGGAGATGGTATCCCTGATGGTGATGAAATAACAAATGGTTCTGATCCGCTTGATGCTTGTGATCCTGTTCCAACGGTTGCAACAGCCGATTGTGATAATGATGGTTTGACCAATGGCGAAGAAATAACCAACGGTACTGACCCAACTGTTCCAGATACCGACGGCGATGGTATTAATGATGGAATAGAAGTAACTAATGGCAGTGATCCATTGGATGCTTGTGATCCAAATCCTACAGCAATAGCTTCCAATGATTGTGATAATGATGGTTTGACCAATGGCGAAGAAGTAACCAACGGTACCGACCCAACTATGGATGATACCGATGGTGATGGTATCTTGGATGGAGCAGAGGTTACCAATGGAACGGATCCTCTAGATGCTTGTGATCCGGATGTCTATGCAGTTTCTACAGGAGATTGTGATAATGATGGAATCATTAATGGCTTGGAAGATTTGAATGGGAATGGCGTTTGTGATGCCGATGAGACTTGTGCCGATGATCCAGATACGGATAACGATGGTATCAATGATGGCCTAGAGTTAGCAAATGGTAGTGATCCGCTTGATCCTTGTGATCCAGATGTTACCGCTGTTGCTACAGCCGATTGTGATAATGATGGCCTGAATAATGGTGACGAAACTACAAATGGTACAGACCCAACAACTCCCGATACGGATGGAGATGGTATCAATGATGGAACAGAAGTTGCCAACGGCAGCGATCCGCTAAATCCATGTGATCCAGATGTATATGCCGTTGCGAATGGAGATTGTGATAATGATGGTTTGATCAATGGCCTGGAAGATTTAAATGGTAATGGTGTTTGTGATGCTAATGAAACCTGTGCTGATGATCCAGATACGGATGATGATGGCGTTTCTGATGGAACAGAAAACAACATAGGTAGCGATCCATTGAACCCTTGTGACCCAGATGCCTCTGGAGATTTAGCAGGTGATTGCGATGGTGACGGTATTACAAATGGCGACGAGATCGTAGGGCCAGATGGCTTGCCAAATACCGGAGATGAATCTGATCCAAATAATCCTTGTGACCCAAGCGCATCTGGCCTTCCATTCGGAGATTGTGATGGCGATGGTATTACCAACGGTGTTGAAATTACCAACGGTACTGATCCGGGCGACTCTTGCGATCCAAATCCAACAGCCTTATCAACCAATGATTGTGATAATGATGGCCTCACAACAAATGAGGAAGCAATCGCAGGTACTGATCCAACAAATCCAGATACGGATGGTGATGGACTTGGCGATGGTTCTGAAGTTGCTAACGGCAGCGATCCGCTCGATCCTTGTGATCCGAATCCTAATGCTATAGCTACCGCTGATTGTGATAATGATGGCTTGACCAATGGAGAAGAAATCACTATAGGTTCTGATCCATTAACACCTGACACAGACGGAGATGGTTTGTTAGATGGGACGGAGGTAACAAATGGCAGCGATCCACTGAATCCTTGTGACCCAGATGTGTATGCTATTGGCACCAATGATTGTGATAACGACGGTATTATAAATAGCCTAGAGGATTTGAATAGCAATGGGGTCTGCGATGCTAACGAAACCTGTGCTGGCGACCCAGATACTGATGACGATGGTATTAGTGATGGCCTTGAAGTTGCTAACGGAACTAATCCATTAAATCCTTGTGATCCGAATCCATATGCTATTCCAACCAACGATTGTGATAATGATGGATTGACCAACGGGGATGAACTTACTGCCGGTACCAATCCTACTATACCGGATACAGATGGAGACGGCCTCCTTGATGGGGAGGAAGTTATCAACGGAAGTGATCCGCTTGATCCTTGCGACCCTGATGCTACAGCTATTGCTTCAAATGATTGTGACGGTGACGGCCTGACCAATGGTAATGAAATCATAACAGGTACTGATCCGGGTAATCCAGATACTGATGGCGACGGTTTACTTGATGGAAACGAGGTCAATAACGGTACTAATCCACTGAACCCTTGTGATCCAAACCCGAACGCCGTACCAGGGAATGATTGTGACAATGACGGTTTGACCAACAGTGAAGAAGTTACTACGGGTACTGATCCTACGGTTGCCGATACGGATGGCGATGGTATTAATGATGGGACAGAGATAAGTGATGGAAGTGATCCATTGGATAGTTGTGACCCAGATGCTTATGCTATCGCAACCAATGATTGTGATAATGACGGTATCATTAGCGGCCTTGAAGATCTAAATGGAAATGGCGTATGTGATGCTAATGAAACCTGTGCCAATGATCCGGATACCGATGATGATGGT
This sequence comes from Saprospiraceae bacterium, assembly GCA_020627865.1. Classification (GTDB taxonomy): domain Bacteria; phylum Bacteroidota; class Bacteroidia; order Chitinophagales; family Saprospiraceae; genus JAHDGC01. The sequence continues at coordinate 42,396 of JAHDGC010000001.1, forward strand.
ATCAATGATGGCACGGAGATAGCCAATAATACAAATCCCCTAGATCCTTGTGACCCGAATCCTAATGCTATTCCTACCAATGATTGTGATAATGATGGGCTTACAAATGGTGATGAAATAGCCAATGGTACCATCCCTACAGACCCAGATACGGATAATGATGGTATCAATGATGGTACAGAAGTGGTAAATGGTAGTGACCCGCTTGATCCTTGCGATCCAGATCCAACATCACTGGCCAGCAATGATTGTGATAACGATGGGCTTACGAATACAGAAGAAATTATTGCAGGAACAGACCCAACCGTGACGGATACGGATGGTGACGGCATCCCTGATGGTGTAGAAATTAATAATGGCAGCGATCCTTTAAATCCTTGTGATCCGAATGTGAGCGGAATTTCTACTAATGATTGTGATAACGATGGCCTGACCAATGGAGAAGAAGTAACAATAGGTACTGATCCTGCCGTAGCAGATACGGATGGAGATGGATTGTTAGATGGCGTAGAGGTCGATAATGGTAGTAATCCGCTCAATGCTTGTGATCCCAATGTATATGCAGTTTCTACGGGCGATTGTGATAATGATGGAATCATCAATGGGCTAGAAGACCTCAACGGGAATGGAGCCTGTGATGCAGGAGAAACCTGTGCAAATGATCCAGATACCGATGATGATGGCATTTCTGATGGTTCTGAATTGAATAATGATAGCGATCCGCTCGATCCTTGCGATCCAAGTGTACTCGCAGTTCCCACTGGGGATTGTGATAATGACGGCCTCTCAAACGGGGATGAAGTGATTGCAGGTACAGACCCAACTATAAGGGATACGGATGGCGATGGCTTATATGATGGCGTGGAGGTTACCAACGGTTCCGATCCGCTCGATCCTTGTGACCCAGATGTATATGCTACTAATAATGGTGATTGTGATAACGATGGTATTACAAATGGACTAGAAGACTTGAACGGTAACGGCATGTGCGATGCTAATGAAACCTGTGCTGACGATCCAGATACCGATGACGATGGTATTTCGGATGGATCTGAAACCACTGCCGGCAGTGATCCGCTCAATGCTTGCGACCCGAATGCTTCTGGCGATCCAACAGGAGACTGCGACGGGGATGGCCTAACCAATCAAGAGGAAATCTTAGGAACGGATGGCGTTGCCAATACTGGGGATGAATCTGATCCAAACGATCCTTGTGACCCAAGTGCTATCGGCCTCCCATTCGGAGATTGTGACGGTGATGGTATTCCTAATGGTGTTGAAATAACAAATGGCACCGATCCTGGAGATTCCTGCGATCCGAATCCTATTGCTTTGCCGACCAATGATTGTGATAATGACGGTTTAACAACTACGGAGGAAAATATTGCAGGAACAGACCCGACAAATCCAGATACCGATGGAGATGGCTTGGGGGATGGCTCAGAAGCTCTTAATGGATATGATCCTCTTGATCCTTGTGACCCGAACCCCGGAGCAATTCCTACAGGTGATTGTGATAATGATGGATTATTGAATGGGGAGGAAATCACTAACGGTACTGATCCGAGTGTGCCGGATACAGACGGAGATGGACTGTTGGACGGAGAAGAGGTTGCTAATGGAAGTAATCCGTTAAATGCTTGCGATCCGGATGTATATGCAGTTGCTACAGGCGATTGTGATAATGATGGCCTTATCAACGGTCTGGAGGATTTAAATGGAGACGGCTCTTGCGATGCTAACGAAACCTGTGCCAATGATCCTGATTCTGATGATGATGGCCGCTCGGATGGGGTGGAAATCAGCAATGGAACCGACCCGCTTGATCCCTGCGACCCGAATCCTAATGCTATTGCAACCAACGATTGCGATAATGATGGACTTACCAATGGGGATGAAAACATTGTAGGCACAGACCCAACCGACGCAGATACAGATGGAGATGGCCTGTTAGATGGGGCAGAGGTGGCCAATGGTAGCGATCCACTAAATTCTTGTGATCCCAACCCTGTTGCGATAATCAGCAATGATTGTGATAACGATGGCCTGACCAATGGTACAGAGATTAATGTAGGAACTGACCCAACTGATCCAGATACGGATGGGGATGGTTTGTCTGATGGTATAGAAGTCAATAATGGTACGGAGCCATTAGATCCCTGTGATCCGAATCCGCTCGCTATTGCTGGAAATGATTGTGATAATGACGGCTTGACTAATGGCGATGAAGTAACGGAGGGAACTAATCCCACCGTAGCTGATACAGATGGGGATGGCATTCCTGATGGTGCAGAAGTAACCAATGGTACTGATCCGCTTGATGCTTGCGATCCGGATGTATATGCTGTTGCTACAGCAGATTGCGACAATGATGGTATCATTAATGGCTTGGAAGATTTGAATGGTAATGGCATCTGCGATGGTGCAGAGACCTGTGCGGATGATCCAGATACGGATGATGATGGTAGAAATGACGGTCTGGAAGTGAATAATGGTACGAATCCGCTTGATCCTTGTGATCCGAATCCGGCCGCTATCCCAACCAATGACTGCGATAACGATGGCTTGAACAATGGCGATGAAGTTGCCACAGGCACAAATCCACTAGATCCAGATACAGACAACGACGGTATCAATGATGGTACTGAAGTCGCTACTGGAAGCGATCCGCTTGATCCTTGTAGCCCGAATCCTAACTCATTACCTACCAACGATTGTGATGTTGACGGTCTGGTGAATAGCGATGAAATTATCATTGGAACCAATCCTTCCAATCCTGATACGGATGGTGATGGCATTACAGATGGGAATGAAGTGGCTACTGGTAGTGATCCGCTCGATCCATGTGATCCTGATCCTACAGCTATCTTGACCACTGATTGTGATAATGATGGCTTGACCAATGGTGAGGAAATTGCTATTGGTACTGATCCGACCGATCCAGATTCCGATAATGATGGTGTCAATGATGGTGAGGAGATTATTGCTGGAACGGATCCGCTGAATCCTTGTGGGCCTGATGTATATGCTGTGGCCACCAATGATTGTGATAATGATGGTATCATCAACGGTCTGGAAGATTTGAATGGTAATGGTCTTTGTGATCCTGGGGAAACCTGTGCAGATGATCCAGATACCGATGATGACGGATTAAGTGATGGACTAGAAATTAATACTGGAACTGATCCTTTAGACCCATGTGATCCGAATCCAACAGCCATTTTGACTGGCGATTGTGATAATGATGGTCTTACAAATGGGGATGAACTCGTGGAAGGAACCGATCCACTAAATCCAGATACGGATGGCGATGGTTTCAATGATGGTACAGAGGTTACCAATGGAACTAATCCTTTGGATTGTTGTGATCCGGATGTTTATGCTGTAGATGCGGCAGATTGTGATAATGATGGTATCATCAATGGTTTAGAGGACTTAAACGGAAATGGTATTTGTGACGCCGGTGAAACTTGTGCAGGAAATCCGGATACGGATGGTGATGGCATCAGTGATGGAGCAGAGGTAGCAGCCGGTAGTGATCCTTTGGATTCTTGTGATCCAAATTCTTCTGGTGATCCTCAAGGCGATTGTGACGGTGACGGACTGACAAATGAGGAGGAGATCCTAGGAACGGATGGTATTGCCAATACGGGAGATGAATCTGATCCAAACGATCCTTGTGATCCAAGTGCTATCGGTCTTCCTTTTGGAGATTGTGACGGTGACGGTATTACCAATGGTGATGAAATCGCTAATAATACTGATCCGGGTGATTCTTGTGATCCAAATCCAACAGCATTAGCGACGGATGATTGTGATGGCGATGGCCTAGATACATCTGAGGAGGCAATTGCGGGCACTGACCCAACAGACCCTGATACTGATGGTGATGACTTAGGGGATGGTGCAGAAGTTGTTAGTGGAAGTGATCCTTTAGATCCATGTGATCCGAATCCAAATGCAATACCGACGAATGACTGTGATAACGATGGATTAATCAACGGTGATGAGGTTATGGCTGGCACCGATCCAATGAATCCAGATACGGATGGAGATGGCTTATCTGATAATACAGAGGTAATGGATGGTAGCAACCCGCTTGATCCATGTGACCCAGATGCTTATGCAATTCCTACTGGAGATTGTGATAACGATGGCATCATCAATGACTTGGAAGACCTGAATGGCAATGGCGTTTGTGATGCTGGTGAGACGTGTGCGGATGATCCAGATTCTGATGATGATGGTTTGAGTGATGGCCTTGAAATTACAGATGGTACTAATCCACTTGATCCTTGTGATCCAAATGTAACAGCCGTTCCGACGGATGACTGTGATAATGATGGCCTTTCTAATGGTGATGAGCTTACAGCCGGAACCGATCCGACTTCCCCCGATACGGATGGAGATGGTTTAACGGATGGTGAGGAAGTTGCCAATGGCTCTGATCCTTTGAATCCATGTGATCCAAATGCAACAGGCATCGCTACTGGAGATTGTGATAATGACGGCTTGACTAACGGCACAGAAATCTTGATCGGAACGGATCCAACTGTGGCCGATACAGATCAGGATGGATTGCTAGATGGTACCGAGGTGAATGGTAATACTGATCCGCTTGACCCTTGTGATCCAGACCCGAATGCTATTCCTACAAACGATTGCGATGGTGATGGCTTGACTAATGGCGAGGAAGTAATCAATGGTACTGATCCTACAGAACCCGATACGGATGGCGATGGTGTTACGGATAGCGAAGAAGTTACTGATGGTAGCAATCCATTGAATCCTTGTGACCCGGATGCGTATGCTGTACCGACAGGCGATTGCGATAATGATGGTATTATCAATGGTCTTGAGGACTTGAACAGTAATGGTGTGTGTGATGCAACGGAAACTTGTGCTAATGATCCGGATACCGATGATGATGGCCTAAACGATGGTTTAGAAGTTAATAATGGTAGCGATCCGCTCGATCCTTGTGATCCGAATCCGGTTGCTATCCCAACCAACGATTGTGATAATGATGGTTTAGCCAATGGCGATGAAATAGATGAAGGTACTGATCCGACTGAACCCGATACGGATGGTGACGGCATCTCTGATGGTGCGGAAATAATCAATGGTAGTGATCCATTGGATTCTTGTGATCCAAATGGTGTTGCTGTTGCCTCAGATGATTGCGATGATGACGGGCTTACAAACGGTGATGAAATTGCTATCGGAACTGACCCTTCCGTAGCAGATACAGATGGAGATGGTATTTCCGATGGTGTGGAAAACACAAATGGAAGCGATCCGCTTGATCCATGCGATCCGAATCCAGCCGCAATAGCCACCAATGATTGTGATAATGATGGACTTTCAAACGGTGATGAAGTAACTGCTGGTACCGATCCTACAGTACAGGATACGGATGGAGATGGCTTGTTAGATGGTACGGAAGTTACCAATGGTAGTAATCCGCTAAATGCTTGTGATCCGGATGTATATGCTGTCGCAACAGGCGATTGTGATAACGATGGTATTATCAATGGCTTGGAAGATTTGAATGGTAATGGTGTCTGTGATACTGGTGAAACTTGTGCTGACGATCCAGATTCTGACGACGATGGATTGAGTGATGGACTTGAACTCGATACGGGTAGTGATCCATTAGATCCATGTGATCCAGATATTACTGCTGTACCAACAAATGATTGTGATAATGACGGCCTAGCAAATGGAGACGAAGTAGATGAAGGATCCGATCCAACTAATCCAGATACGGATGGAGATGGATTGTTGGATGGAACCGAAGTTAACAATGGTAGTGATCCACTAAATCCTTGCGATCCGGATGCTTATGCGGTTGATGCGGTTGATTGTGATAATGATGGTATCATAAACGGGCTTGAGGATTTAAATGGTAATGGCATCTGTGATGCAGGTGAAACTTGTGCCGACGATCCAGATACCGATGATGATGGCCTTTCTGACGGTATGGAAGTTGCCACAGGTAGTGATCCACTTAACCCGTGTGATCCAAATGCAACAGGTGATCTGCTTGGAGATTGCGATGGTGATGGCCTTAACAATGGAGATGAAATCTTAGGGCCTGATGGTATTGCCAACACCGGAGATGAATCTGATCCAAATGATCCTTGTGATCCAAGTGCAACAGGATTACCGCTTGGCGATTGTGATGGAGATGGCCTAACCAACGGAGAGGAAATTGCAAATGGTTCTGATCCGGGTGATCCTTGTGATCCTGATCCAGCCGCAATTGCTACAAATGATTGTGATAATGATGGCCTTAATGCCACCGAAGAAATACTGTTAGGAACAGACTTGTTAAATCCAGATACGGACGGCGATGGTATCGGTGATGGCGCAGAGGTCATCATTGAAAGCGATCCGCTTGATCCATGTGATCCAAATACTACAGCGATTGCCACAGGCGATTGTGATAATGATGGATTAAGTAATGGGGATGAAATCGACGAAGGTACCGATCCTGCCGTAGCAGATACAGACGGAGATGGCCTTTTGGATGGTCTAGAAGTGAACAACGGTTCCGATCCACTTGATCCATGTGATCCAAATGTTGGAGCTGTTGCTACGGGCGATTGTGATAACGACGGTATCATCAATGGCTTAGAGGACTTGAATGGTAATGGATTCTGTGATCTTGGTGAAACTTGCGCAGATGATCCAGATACGGACGATGATGGCTTGAGCGATGGTCTTGAGATTAATAATAATACTGATCCGCTTGATCCATGTGATCCGAATCCTGCAGCCATTCCAACGAATGATTGTGATGGAGACGGCCTGACCAATGGTGAAGAAATCACCCAAGGAACAGACCTGACTTCGCCGGATACAGATGGTGACGGCGTATCAGATGGAATAGAAGTGACCAACGGTACTGATCCGTTAAGTCCTTGCGACCCAGATCCAATGGCGCTAGGAACGAATGACTGCGATCAAGACGGTTTGACCAATGATGAAGAACTTGTCAATGGTACTGACCCTGTAGTTTCCGATACCGATGGTGATGGTATCCTAGATGGTACGGAAGTATTAACAGGATCAGATCCGCTGAATCCATGTGATCCGAATGTTACAGGTTCTGCTACAGCAGATTGTGACGGTGATGGTATTACCAATGGAGACGAGATCGCAACTGGTAGTGATCCTGCCGATCCATGTGATCCTAACCCAATGGCATTGGCAACAAGCGATTGTGACAATGATGGCTTGACCAATAGTGATGAGATTGGCCTTGGTACAGACCCAATTAATGAAGATACAGATGGTGATGGTATTAATGATGGAACAGAAGTGACGAATGGTAGCGACCCACTCGATCCTTGTGATCCTAACATTACCGCTGTCCTTACGGCAGATTGTGATAATGATGGACTTACGAACGGTACGGAAATCGTTATCGGTTCCGATCCAGATAATCCAGATACGGATGGTGACGGTATTGATGACGGCGACGAAATCGATAACGAAAGTAACCCGCTTGATCCATGTGATCCACTTGATGTTGAGATATCAGTGTTAAACGACGGTGTCGAGTGTACAGAACCATTCTCTAATATTAACCTTGTCGTGGTACATGTTGGAGGAGATACCAATCCTGACTCATACACTTACGAATGGACGGGACCAAATGGATTTACTTCCAGTATCCCGAATCCTGTCTTGGTGAATGTAGGAGAGGAAGATTCTGGCAACTATACCGTAACGGTTTACAATGTTCATGGATGTGAAGCGACACAGAATACGGTTGTAGATGTCAGGGAAGTTCCGGCTACTCCATTTGTTGCTTCCGATGGCGACAATTGTATCGGAGAAGAAGTCACCTTATCGACAGCAGTGTATGCAGGTACGGCAGTTACCTATGAGTGGATTGGACCGAATGGGACTTCTACTTCAAACGGTGATTACACGAATGGTCCGGAGCTGAGCATTGATAACTTAAGTATGGCTGATGCAGGGATGTATCAAGTATATGTTACGGTTGATGGATGTGCTTCTTCGACATCTTCTGTTTTCCCACTAGCGATAAATCAAGTTCCTAGTGTGACGCCAACCAATACGGGAGCGGTTTGTGCAGAAGAGTTGATTGATCTTGAATTGTCATCGAACCCTACTGGTGGTATGCCACCTTATACTTACCAGTGGAATGGGCCGAATGGATTTAGTTCCGTTGCGCAACAACCTATGATCTTGAATGCAAGCGAGGCAAACTCCGGAGTATATACGGTTAAGATTACGGATGCTAATGGTTGTGAATCTGAGACCGTTTCAACGGTTGTTCAAGTATCCTACATGCCAGATACACCGATAGCTTCTAACAGTGGTAATGCTTGTGACGGAGATGCTGTACAGTTATTTACAAGTGAGGTTACAAACGCAGTTTACAGATGGTATGATGATGATCCTTACGCGGCACCTTCTAACGCTGAATTGGTTTCTACCCTCCAGAATCCAGTCATTAGCGGATTAGCACCGGGTATATATCGTTACTACGTGACGGTTGAGGTGAGTGGTTGTTTGACTCCTCAAGCGGCTATGACCGAGTTTATGATAAGTGAAGTACCGCAATTGAGTGCTGTTGATATTGCGAATACCGGTCCTTATTGTGAAGGCGAGACAATAGAGTTACTCGCTCCAACAATTCCTGGAGCATCGTATCAATGGGTTGGCCCAGGTGGATTTGGAGTTTCCGGTGAAGATCCAATCTTGGTTAATGCTAGCCAATCTAACTCGGGTATTTATACCCTTGTGGTGAACATCAATGGTTGTGCTTCTGCGGCTGCAACAACACAAGTTGTCGTAAACGAACAGCCTGTTACCCCGACGATTCTGAATAGTGGTACTGTCTGTGAAGGTGGTCAAGTTAACTTGTCGCCTAG